>JAJFUB010000023.1 GCA_021372615.1 bacterium
GCCACGGGTGGAGCAGGCCGCAGGCCTGCTCCACCCGTGGACTCCGGCTCCCCCTCCCTCCTCCAGGTCGTGCCGTTGAGCGCCGCATGCGCGACACGCCGCGCCCCCTCCCCGCATGGGCCGCCTCTGCGGGCTGGAGGCCCGCGCTACTGACCTGCATCGGATCAAGATAGGGTCTTGACAGGGCGTCGCCCCATTGCTATTCTATTTAAGAAATCACTTGAATAGGCGAGAGCACACCATGTCCAGCCCCTGCCGCGCCTATCGCGATGCCATCTACGAGCAGCTCGCCCGCCTCACCAAGGCCATGGCCCATCCCAAGCGGCTGATGATGCTCGATCTGCTCGTGCAGGCCCCCCGCACCGTGGAGGTCCTGGCGGATCGCGTGGCCATGTCCGTGGCCAGCGCCTCCCAGCACCTGCAGGTGCTCCGGGCCGCGCGGCTGGTCGAGGCCGAGAAGAACGGCCTGTACGTGACCTACCGCCTGGCGGACGAGACCGTCTACACGCTGCTGCAGGACCTGCGCCTGGTGGCCCAGCATCGGCTGGCGGAGGTGGAGCAGTTGCGGCGGCAGGTCGCGGAGGAGCGCGGGCACCTGGGGCGGCTGAAGGCCACGGACGTCCGGGAATGCCTGCGCGAGGGCGACGCGGTCGTGCTGGATGTGCGCCCGGCCGAGGAGTACCAGGCCGGGCACCTGCCGGGCGCGGTACCGATGCCCCTGGACGAGCTGGAGAACCGGCTGGCGGAGCTGCCCAAGGACCGGCCCATCGTGGCTTACTGCCGCGGCCAGTACTGCCTGATGGCCCGGCAGGCGGTGGACCTGCTGCAGCGGCACGGGTATGACGCCCGGTACGTGGAGGAGGGGCTCCGCGAGCTGCAGGCGGCGGGGGTAGCTGTAGAGACGGCGTAGTCGCGCCGGGGACAGGCGCGCGGAAGGAGCATGACCATGGCTTGTGAACTCAACCCAACTGATGTGAAGACAACGCGCGCGGCCAACCAGGTCGCGTATGACCGCCGGCGGCGCCTGAAGCGCCTGCTGTGGCTGGCCTTGCCCCTCGCGATCATCGGGGGCTTCCTGTATCAGCCCCTTGGCTACGCGGTGCTCATCTGCATGGGCGCCTCAGTCGGGCTGGCCTTCACCCGCGGGCGCACCTGGTGCGACTTCTGCCCGCGCGGCACGTTCTTCGATGTGGTGATGAAGCCCCTGAGCCCCAAGCGACGCCTGCCGAAGTTCCTGCGCTCCACCGGCTTCCGGGTCTTCGCCCTGGCCTTCGTCATGGGCATGATGGCCTTCCAACTCAGCCGCGTATGGGGCGATGCGGCGGCCATGGGCTTCGTGTTCGTCAAGCTCCTGCTGGCGACGACGCTGCTGGGGATCGTGCTGGCGGTGTTCATCCACCCGCGTACCTGGTGCACCTTCTGCCCGATGGGCAGCATGGCCAGTTGGATCGGCAAGCGCCGGCGCCCCCTGCAGGTCAGCAACGCCTGCGTATCGTGCGGAGCCTGCGACCGGGCCTGCCCAATGCAGCTCAGCCCCTCCAGCCACAAAGAGATCGGACAGATGGAACATGGCGACTGTCTGAAGTGCTCGGCCTGCGTGGCCAAGTGCCCGAAGGCAGCGCTCAGTTGGGATAAGGCGGCCTGACCCCCGGCCGCCTCGGCCGGCGACCGCAACACGCGACAGAAAGGAAGATGTCTCATGCGCAGCACCTGGTTGGCACTGATCGGGATCACACTGGCCTCCGCGGCCTCTGCGACCCCGTGGTTCACGCAGGACCCGCGCACCTTGCCCGCCGGCAAGTGGCGGGTGGAGGAGCACGTGCTGTACAGTCAGTTCAACGACGCGCTGGTGGACGACGAGCGGGAGCCGCTGAGCACGGCACAGGACTTCAGCGCCCTGACGCTCCACACCCGCATCCGCTACGGCCTCCAGGACAACGTGACCGTGTTTGCGGACATCCCGTGGGTGTCCAAGCATGTCACGACGGCCAGCGGCTCGGCCCTGGACAATGACGACCTGGGCGACATCACGCTGCTGGTCAAGAGCAAGTACTATGACAACCGGGAGCAGCGGAGCCGCCGGGCCTGGGCGCTGTCGCTGAAGCTGGACACCGGCGACACGCGCGGCACGCCCGCCGCCCTGGCGACCGGTTCCGGCACGACGGACTGGTCGGTCATCCACCTGTGGGAGAAGGGTGTGGGCGACGCCACCTACTACGCCAGCACCGGCTTCACCATCACCGGCCGGCGCGGCGACCTGAACCGCAACCCCGGAGACGCCGTCTTCCTGAACGTGGCGGGCGAGCACCCCGTCGGTCACAGCCCGTGGAAGTTCGTGTGGGAGATGAACGGGCGCTACGAGGGCGAGACCAAGGGCGCCGAGGCGACTACCGGCGCGACGACCGTGTCGCTCAGCCCCGGCGTGCAGTACGTCCGCCCGGGCAAGCAGGGGAAGCTGCTGCAGTTGGAGGCAGGCGTGCAGGTGCCCGCCCTGACCTGGGGCGATGCCCCGGCCATCCCCGACTACACGGCGTACGGCGGCGGCTTCATCGTTTTTTGAGCGCCGCGCGGCCTGCTTGGGGCCTCGCCGGCTCTCAGACAGGACCAGTAGGGCAGGCGGCCTCGCCTGCCCGCGGATAGGACCAGTAGGGCAGGCGGCCTCGCCTGCCCAGCCCCGAGGCGCGGGCGAGGCCGCCCGCGCTACTGTACAGCGCAGACGACGCCTGCAGACATCAAGTCACGGCGCCGCGCGATCTGGAGAAACAGTGGGAGGGCCCAACCTGGGCCCTCCCACTTTCGTTCGCGTCCTCGGTTCGGCACGGCCCTTACGGCAGCGGCAGGACCACCAGGTTGCCGTCGCCCGTCGAGACCGCCAGCGCCGGACGGCCCTGCGCCTGACAGGCCACCATCTTGAGCACCGCAGCCTTCGCCGTGTACTGCGCGACCGGCTTGCCGTCGGCGGCATCCTGCACGCGGATCGAGCCATCTTCACAGCCCGCAGCCACGACGAGCTTGCCGCCGGCCTTCGCCAGCGCCAGCGTCTTGACCGGGCTGCCCAGGTCCTGCCGCCAGAGCATCTTGCCCGTCCCGTCCACGCAGTAGAGGTTGAACGAGAGCGACCCCACCAGCACCTCCGCCTTGCCATCCCCGTTCACATCCGCGCACTGCACCGCCTCGACCTCGTCGCCGGTGTTGAAGGTCCACAGGAGCTTGCCGGCTTCGGTGAGGGCATGGACCATCGTGTCAGCCCCGCCGAAGAAGACCTCCTGCTT
The DNA here is from genome assembly GCA_021372615.1 of bacterium. Classification (NCBI taxonomy): domain Bacteria; species bacterium. The sequence goes on from JAJFUB010000023.1 coordinate 3,273, forward strand.
GCCGTCGCCGTCCACATCGCCCGCCGCGGCCGCATTGGCCGTCGGGCCCTTGGTGTTGTAGCCGAAGCGCCGCGAGCCGTCGGGGTTGATGACATGCCACCAGTAGTACTCGGTGCCGGCGATGATCTCGTCCTTCTTGTCGCCGTCGAGGTCGGCGGCGGCGCCGGCGGTGGAGCCATGGACGCTCTCGTAGCGCCAGATCTGCTTGCCGGCCGCATCCACGGCGTAGTAGTGCCAGTTGTCCGCGCCTGCCACGACGGCTTGCTTGCCGTTGCCCTGCAGGTCCGCCGGGAGGACCACGCGGAAGTGCGCCGCCTCCTTGTAGAACTGCGGGGTGAACACCCAGAGCTGCTTGCCCTGGCCGTCGAGGGCCACCAGCCGGGAGTTCATGCAGGCGGCGACGACCGTGCGCTTGCCGTCACCGGCGAAGTCCACGCCTGCCAGGGCGTTGACCGGCGCGCCGCAGTCGGTCTTCCACAGCAGCTTGCCCTCGCCGGTGAAGCAGGTCACGGTGCCATCGCTGCTCCCGGCCAGCAGCTCGTTGCTGCCGTCGCCGTTGAGGTCGGCCGTCTGCAGCGCCTGGAACATATGGGTCGGCACTCCAGCGGCCTGCTTCTTCGCCAGGTCAATCTCCAGGCCCGGGCGGCTGCCCCAGAGCTGCAACTCGGCAACGTAGATGGCCGTGCCCGAACGCGGGGTCAGAGACAGCCGCAGTTGCTTCGCCTTGCCCGACAGCTCGAACGCATACGTCTCGGGCATGTGGGCCGGCAGGCCCCAGTTGGCGTGGTCGGCCGTGTCGGTCAGCTCAGCCAGCACGCGCCGGTCCGCCTTGAAGCCGTCATTGCTGCCCACAAGCTGCAGCTTGCCGAGCTGGAAGAGCTTGCCCTTGCTGGAGGAGGTCGCGAACCAGGCTTTCAGCACGAGGCGCTGCAGGTCGTAGACGTTGTCGAGGGCCAGGTCAATCGTGACCGGCTGGTCGTCGGCCCACATGACCCCGCCATCGGTGCTCAGCAGCTCACCGTCCACGAGGTTGTCCAGCGTGTTGGTCTTGTCCCCCGAGAAGACGTTCTGCGGCAGGGGCTCGGGGCTGCAGGACAGCTTCAGCCCGGCCTCGACCGCCTCGAAGGCGTTGGGGTTGTTGGTCAGCAGGTAGGAGGTGAGCTTCTGCGCGTACGACCACAGCGGCTGGAGAGCCGGGCCCTGTGTCGCGGCGCCACCCGCGGGCGCCGTGGGCGTGGCCGTGGCCACAGCCATGTTCATGAAGCCGCGGATCTCCTCGGCCGGGGCCTGGATGGGGCTGGTGGACCGGCTGACCTGCTGCTGGGTGCGCGGGCTCGTCCGCGCCGGGGTCTTCGCCACGATCTCACCGTTGGCCAGGTTCACCTCGGCATCGGCCCCCTCCGGGAACTTCCCCTGCCCGCCGAACAGGGCTGCATCGCGGACGCCCACGGCAATTCCCTTCTCCGGGGTGAACAGCGCCGCTCCCAGCGTCCCCTGCGCCTGGCCCAGCAGCGCAATGCGACCGTCCTTGTCCGGCAGGCCCACCATCACCGGGTCGCCTGCGCCCGAGATGACCGCCAGGTTGTCGCCCACGCGCGCGATCTTCAGTTGCGAGGGCTTGTCGCCCGAGGCCTGCAGGACGGTGAAGAGGTTGAACGTCTGCCCGGCCTGCAGGGACTTGTTGAACACGCTCTGCATCACCCGCACGACGGGCTTGCCGGCATACGGGTAGCTGGCCCAGTTCGCGCCGGTCAGCGCGTCATCGTCCAGCAGCACTCGGGCATCGGCCGTGGTCGCAAAGCGCGCCCACTGCCCGCCCTGCTCCACATCCATGGCGCTGCCGTTGATCTTGGCGTTGCCGACGGTCTGCCAGATGGCGCGGAAGCTGTAGTCGCCCGCCTGCTTCGCCACCATCTGGTCGGCCACGATGAACATCCGGTCCTTGAGCCAGATGATGTTGCGGCGCCAGTCCACGCCCGCGTAGTTGCGGTAGGTCGTCACCGACACGGCCGCCGAGGGCAGGTCGGTCACATGCTCCACCTCGACGAAGTCGGGGATGGTCGCCGACTGGCCGTCCTTGAGGATCAGCACCCCGTTGTGGTACTTGGGCAGGGACTTGATGTAGTCGGCGTCGGCGATCCAGACGCGCTCGTTCTGCGTCCACTGCAGCACCGCGTTGCCGTCCATGTGGCGGTGGCCGCCGTTGGACAGCCCGTCCAGCAGCAGGAAGGCCCGCTGGGGGTCGAAGCTGTCGCGGAAGGCGATCTTGTCGCAGGCATGGTCCAGCGTCACACCGCTCTTCTCTCCGCCGGCGGACTTGTACCAGTGCTCGTCGAGCGGGATCGCGTCGAAGGCGGCGAGGTCCGTGGGCTCTTTGGCGGTGCCGCCGGGATCGTACTCCCACAGCGGCCGGGACTGGCGCACCTGGAGCTTCTTGTCCACGCACCAGCGGTACGTGCCGTCGCGGTAGAACCACTCGGCCATGCGCAGCACGGGCAGCTCGCTGAACCAGCAGACCCACGCGCCGGTGTCGCCGTAGGGCACCTGGTAGCCCAGGTTGTTCATGGTCAGGATGGCATAGTTGGCGATGGTGCGGGCGTTGCCGTTCTCGAAGACGGCAAAGTTCGGCCGGGTCAGGGCGTAGCGCATGACGTGGCTGTTGGTGAGCCACTGGTAGCCGTTGCAGTCCTCGTGGGCCTTGGCGGTCTTGGCGAGGTTGCCGAAGCAGTTCTCCCCGATCTGCAGCCATTGCCGGGCCTCAGCCGAGTCGTAGTACTTGCTGAAGTATTCGCCGGCCAGGAAGGTGGCCAGGGCGGCGAAGGTGCCGTGGTTGGAGACCGAGTGGCCGGCCTTCGCGCTGGCGGCAGCGCCACTGCCCTCGGGCAGCGCGGCCTCCCGGACGTACTCAAACAGAATCCGGCTGACCTCGAGGCGGTCCTGGTCGGTCAGGGCGGGGGATTGCTCTACGCTGGCCCACATGGGGATGACGCGATGGCCCATGAAGTCCGAGTCCATGCCCCACGGCCCGCCGAAGGTCGTCGGCTTGCCGTCGCGCCACTGCTTGGCCTTGCGGGCCAGCCACACGAACTGCCTGGCGTACTCGTCGCGCCCGGTGACGATGTACTGCTCACCGATCGAGGACATCGTGCCGAGCAGGCCGGTGTGCGCCCCGGCTTCCAGCGCCTTCTGGGCGCTCTCCTGCTGGGCGGCGACCCACTTGTCATCGAGTTGGGCGTCGAAGGCGCCGAAGCGGGCGCGGGCCTCAGGGGAGGGCTGAACCTCGAGCAGGCGGGGCAGGACCACCGAGTCATCGGGCCCCGCCGACTTGGCCGCCGCCACTGCCTTCAGGAAGGCCGCAACACCAGCCTTGCCCCCGGCCGCGTCCGTGGCGCCGATGATCACGGCATTGCGCTTGTTGCCCCAGGGGTCGCTGAGGGTCCGCAGCTCATAGCCGCCGGCGCCGGGGAAGTTGCCGTCCGCGGTCATCATGTAGTGCGAGTATGGGTAGAGCATCGCCCGATTGTTGCCGACATTGCCCAGGAGCACGACATGGGTGGCCGGGGGCTTGAGGGCTTCAGGCCCATCACCTGCGGCCACCGGTGGCTTCTGGCCGAGGGCCTTCTCCAGCCCGGCGGCCAGCTCCGCGGCGACGGCCTGCCAGGCGGGGTCTGACGGAGCGACGATCGCGATCTGCAGGGCGCCCTTTTCAAGCAGCGGAGTCTGGCGCTGCAGCGGGTGGGCCTCTTTGGTATCCACGAACGATTTCACCTCACTGGGCACAAGGCGCAGATTGTCCAGATACAGATCGAACGGCACTCCCGGATCGTGGGCGCCGACATAGAACTCCCACTTGACGATGGCACGGCGGTCGTCGCTCTTGATGACCCCCGGCTCCCACTGCAGCGGCCCGAGGCTGACGCCGGGGGCCAGCTCAAAGGTGGTCTTGTCGCCCTTCAGCGGCCCGGCCCAGCTTAGCCAGCTCAGGACCGCATTGCCCTTCGCGTCATAGCCGCGCACGTAGAGCGCCTGGGTGATCTTGGGGTCGGTCGTCGCCGCCTCGAAGAGCAGCGCCTTGCCGCTCATGTCCACCGGGGCGGTCGTGAGGATGACGCTCAGGTACGAGTTGCCGGTGGCGTCCTTGGGCGAGACGGTGGAGGCGTGCAGGGCGCCCTTGCCCTCGGCGATGAACCGCGCGTCCTGGCTGATCTCCAGCTTCGTCTCGGGAGCCTTGCCCGCGTTCCCGACGGCCCAACCTGTCAGGGCGTCGCAGGTGCTCAGGGCCTGCGGCTGCGGCTGGGCCCCGGCCAGGGAGAGCGCGAGCAAGCCCGCGATGATGGCGAGTGTTCTCATGGTAGCCTCCGGCATTGTGCCTGTTCGGATTGCGCAGGAGTAGTTCCGCGCGGCGGGCGTCCGGCCCTGCCCGTGGTGGAACGGAACAGGCCGTGGGGCGAACCCCACGGCCTGCCTACACCGCTGCGGGCCGGCAGCCCGCGGTCCCGGTCGCGACTACGCCTGCGCCAACTCCACGACGCGGGTGGCGTTCTCGCTGATCTTGCGGAAGCCGTCCACGTACTGCTGCATCAGTGCCATGGTGTTGGGCGGGTAGACGCCGCCGAGATAGGCGTGCGCGTCAATGAAGTCCACCGTGCGTGGGTAGTCTTCGTCGTACTGGATGTTCCCGCGGCCGTACTGGCAGGTCCACGGACAGCCCTTGCCGTAGCCGATGCGGTCGTGGAAGACGTCCTGGGCCGGCACCGGGCGCGTCTGCCACTGCCCCAGGCCCACACCCTCGGCCGCCAGGGCCTTCTGCGAGGCGCGCTTCCACTGCGCCGGCGTCAGGTCCAGCCCCAACTCCTCGGGCTTGAAGGTCACGACATAGCTGAAGTAGCACGGGTTGGCGTAGTCGGGCGTGTACGGACCCTCGAAGCCGGGGATGCCGGTCAGCTCGGTGGTCAGATAGTCGGCGAACTGGCGGCGCTGGGCGTTGTAGTCGTCCAGGCGGTCGAGCTGGCTGAGGATGAAGGCATTGATGAACTCGTGCGGGCGGTACATCCAGCCGAGGCCGTAGGCGTTGTACTCGCGGACCTGGCCGGCGACGACGACCTCACCGAATTCGCGCAGCATCGAGGCATGGGTGCGGTAGGCCTCGTTGTTCGTCGTCCACAGGCCGCCCTCGCCGCCCGACAGGTTCTTGCTGCGGTTGCACGAGAAGCAGCCGATGTCACCCAGCGCGCCGGTCTTGGCGCCCTTGTACTCGGCGCCGTGGGCCTGGCAGGCGTCCTCGATGACCACCAGGCCGTGCTTCTTGGCGACGGCGTTGATCGGGTCCATGTCGGCGACCATGCCGTGGATGTGCACCGGCAGGATGGCCCGGGTGTGGTCGTTGATGCGCTCCTCGATCAGCGCCGGGTCCATCGTGTAGGTCTTCGGGTCAATGTCCACAAAGGTGGGAATGGCGTTGTGGTGGAGCACGGCGGCGGCGGTGGACCAGTAGGTGAAGGCGCTGGTGATAACCTCATCGCCCGGTCCCAGGCCGGCGGCGGCCACGGCCATGTGCAGCGAGGCGGTGCCGCTGTTGGTGACGAGGGCGTACTTGGTGCCGCAGTACTGGGCCCATCGCTCTTGCAGTTCGAGAGCGCGGGGGGCGGAGTTGCCGTGGAGCTGGTTACTGTCAAAGACAGCCATGACCGCATCGCGGTCGGCTTGAGTCAGAGGCGGCCAGGTGCCTACCGCTCCCTCGGGAACGACGCGCGGGCCACCTTCGAGCGCGAGCTTGGACATTGGGTTCTTCCTCCTGAATGCACATGGGGCGGGGCCCTGGCGGGCCCCACAGCCCTTGCTTGCCTGTTCGGCCGGGCCATGTTCCCCCGGGGCCCGAGAAGGACCTCCTGCCCCCGCAGACAAAAGGGGCCCGTCTGGTGACGGGCCCCGAGGAGACCACGAGGTGTGTCCAGTCGGGCTAGTTGGCGTCCCAGATGCTGGACCCGGCGCCACGGACATAGGTCGCGGCCAGCCACTTGCTGTGGCCGTCCACAAAGGCATGGTTGGACCCGCTGTTGTGGCGCATGGCCGCGCCGCCGCTGGGATTCAGCGGGTCCCAGCCGTTGTAGCTGTTGGTGTCATACCGGGGACTGCCGCCGCTGGTACGGCCACCGTAGAGCGAGTAGGCGGCGTTTGAGTCGGACAGCATGACGGTCTCCGCTGGCGACTTGATGGTGCCTAAGCCCACGCCTCCGACCTGCGTACCAGCCGTTCCCCACGAGTACCCCAGGTAGTCCATGTTGTACCCATAGTCTACTGCGCCGCGCCTGCTGGGGCACTGTAGAATCTGGGTGCTCTTCATGTACGGTGCGGCAGCAACGTACCAGTAGGTCCCCGGCGGGTTGAGGTTGGCGTACATGAACACTTCGTCATTGTCCTGCACGTACTGCAGGATAGCCAGTGCCAACTGCCTCGTGTTCGACAGACAGGACGATTGGCGGGCCTTCTCACGGGCCTTGGCGAACACGGGAAACAGAATGGCGGCCAGGATCGCGATGATCGCGATCACGACCAATAGCTCGATAAGCGTAAAGCCACGTCTGGACATGATAGGCGCTCTCCTCTCGCAGTATGGACGCCCCAAAGGCGCCCTGTACCTAGCGGCTCACAGGCTATCGTACAGGCAGGCTGCGTTGCCATACGCCGGGCCCACGAGCGCCTGCGTCGAGAACCATTCGCCATGGCCATCCAAGGCCGTCGCACAGGCAACCCACAGGGCTTGCAGACCACGACAGACTCTCATCTGTGTAGTAGGTATTCTGTCCTCCTGCCAATTCCTCCTGCCTGCGGAAGGGAATTCCTGCGCATGCCTTGAACAAGACGCCAGGCCGCAACCAGACCACGGAGAGATCCACCATGACCAGCCCGAACATCAGCGGCGTCTTCCCCCACCTGGCCGTCAAGGCCGGGCACCTGCCCCAGCGCACCGAGACCGGCATCGGGGCCCTCATGCCCTGGGCGGACCGGCTCTGGTTCGTCACCTATGTCGCCCACAAGTCCGCCAGTGGCAGCGGCACCGGGCTGTTCTGCGTGGATGACAACCTGACGCTCACCAAGCACCCCGAGAGCGTCGTGGGCACCTACGCCAACCGCATGATCCACAAGGCCACCGACCAGCTCATCATCGGCCCGCATGTCATTGACATGGAGGGCCACGTGCGGACCTTCCGCGACCTGGTGGACATCCGGATTACCGCCACCGCCCAGCACCTGGAAGACCCCGAGCACCTCGTCTACATGCTGGGCATGGAGGGGGAGCTGTTCGAGGCCAACGTGCGGACCCTCGAGTGCCGGCAGATCGCCGACCTGCTCCAGGAGCTGAACACCGCCCGACCGGGGGAGCCGGGCTACTCGGTGCTGCACATGAAGGGGGCGTACTGCGCCCACGGGCGCCTCGTCGTCGCCAACAACACCTACAACAACCTCGACTACACGGGGGCCTCGGCCCAGGGGCGGCTGGCGGAGTGGGACGGCCGCACCTGGACGATCCTCGACACCGCCCAGTACAACGAAGTCACGGGCGCCGTGTCCGGCATCGGGCAGGCCACCTTCGCCACCGGCCAGGACCGCGCCTCGGCCATCCTGCGGGTGTTCGTGGACGGCCACTGGGACGTCTACCGCCTGCCCAAGGCCACGCACACCCAGGACCACACCTTCACCACCGAATGGCCCCGCATCCGCGAGATCGAGTCGGAGCGCTGGCTGATGAACACCTGCGGGATGTTCTACGAGCTGCCGGCGATGCAGTACGCGGGCAAGGTGTGGGGCGTGCGGCCGGTGTGCTCGCACCTGCGCATCATCGGCGACTTCTGCTCGTGGAACGGGCTGCTGGTCATGGCCGGCGACCAGACGACACCCATCGGCGACAGCAACCCCTTCGTCGGCCAGCCGCAGGCGAACCTGTGGCTGGGCAAGAGCGACGACCTGTGGCAGTGGGGCAAGCCGCGGGGCTGGGGCGGCCCGTGGTTCCGCACACCCGTCCAGGCCGAGGTTCCCTCCGATCCCTTCCTGATGACCGGCTTCGAGCACAAGTGCGTCCACTTCAGCCACGACCACCCCGGGCTGGTGACGTTCGTGATCGAGGTGGACTTCCACGGCGATGGCGAGTGGCACGTGGCCCGGCAGGTGACCGCCGGGGCCAACGGGTCGGTGACCTACTGCTTCGAGCCGGGCTTCAGTGCCCACTGGGTGCGCTTCCGGGCCAGCCAGTCGTGCACGGCCTCGGCGCAGTTGCACTACACGTAGGCGGTCCGCTAGGGGAGCATCTCTGGGCCCAGTAGGGCAGGCGGCCTCGCCTGCCCGGCCCCCGGAACGCGGGCGAGGCCGCCCGCGCTACTGGGACCGCGGGTGTCCCCGCTACTGGCACGGCGACTCTCGCACAACTGGTGCCGCAACCCGTCTGTGACTGGGAGATGATCGCGATGACAAGGACACTGCTCATCGGCTGTCTCATCATCCTGGCAGCCACCCTCAGCGCCGCCGCCGAGGGGGGCCTCGTGGCGCACTGGAGCTTCGATGAGGGCACCGGCGACGTGGCCCGGGACCTCACCGGCCACGGGCACGACGCGGCCCTGAAGAACACCGCGTGGGTGCCCTCACCGCGCGGCCATGCGCTCCGCTTTGACGGCAAGGACGACGTCGCGCGGTACGGCGAACTGGACAGCATGAACCTGAGCGGCGACCTTACCCTCGCCGTGTGGCTCAAGACGGACTCCTCGGTCGAGCCCAAGACCAACCGCATCATCATCGGCGACACCGGCCTGGGCGTGGAGCGCAACCTGAACCTGCGCATGGACGGCTACGGCTACCTGCGGTTCGAATGGGCCGACGGGACGCGCAATGCCTCGCTCCTGGCCCCTAACAGCCTGCTCAACGGCACCTGGAAGCATGTGGTCGTCACCTGCGCCTCGACGGCAAAGGTGGCGACGATGTACGTGGACGGGCAGCAGGTCGCGCAGATGCCCATGCCTCTGCCGATCAGCAAGGCGCCGACGAAGGAGCGTCTCACCGGCTGGTTCTACAACGGGTACTTCCAGGGCGACCTCGACGACATCCGGCTCTACTCGCGGGCGCTGACCGCCGCCGAAGTGACGGAGCTGTTCCAGGCCGGCGCAGACCTGCAGATCGGCAAGGCGCAGGTGCTCTGCGATGCTGACGCCGGCACGCCAGCCGGGGTGGTGTCCGTACCCGTGCGCAACTGGAGCCAGGCCCCGCGCGACCTCGAGGTCGCGGTGCCCGGCCAGCCGACACAGCGGCTGCAGATCCAGCCCGGCGCGCAGGCTGACGTGGCGTTGGGGCACGTGCCGCTGACGCCACTGTGGCGCAGCCGCACCGACCTATTCCTGTGTGAGGCCCCGCCCGAGCAGCAGAAGGTGACCTTCACGACCCGTCGCGGCGACACAGCGGACGTGCAGCCGGTGGACACAGCCGCCCAGCTCGTCGTGGAGCCGCTGCAGGTGCACGTGCTGGATGCCTGGCAGAAGCAGATGAAGCCGGGAAGGACCGACCAGGTGAGGCTGAACATCGCCCTGGCCATGCCGATGGCGCAGGTCCGCCGCGGGGCGGTGCGCGTTGTCCTCGTCTCACGGGAGACCCGCAAGACGGCCCTGACCCGTCAGTTCCGGCTGCAGGAGAACCGCCTGGCCCTGGCGCTCAACGTGGAGGCCCTGCCGTGGGGCGCCTACGAGGTGACCGTGAGCTTCGTCAACGGCGCCGGGAGGGAGGTCGTCGCCACGCAGGCCCTGGCCACCGTCCTGCCCACCGACAAGCAGCAACTGCGCGTGCTGAACAACCTCGTGACCGAGCTGATGGACGCGCAGGCGCGAGGTCTGCTCGGCAGCAAGCAGATCGCCTTCATGAACCCCCGCCACGGGTGGGTGTGGTTCAGTGCGACGGGACAGTGCGGATTGAAGCTCGACGGCGCGGACCTGCTCACAGGGCAGTCGTCGTCGCCGGTCGAGGCCATGCGGCTGCTGCCGGCGGGGAAGCATGTGCTGACGGTCAGCGGCGTGCCGACCGCTGTGCAGGTGCGCGCCGTCCCGGCCCTGCTGTACAACGTCTATCCTTCGTCCCCGCAGATCGCGCCCTTCGGCGCCAACACGTGGGAGCGGCTGCGCCGGCACACGCTCCCGAACATGAACATGATCGAGGCCCAGGTGGTGGGCACGCCGGAGCAGGCCGAGTGGACCGCGCAGGGCAAACTCTGGATCGCCAACATCCAGGCTCCGGGGCTGCTCGACAAGACCGAGTGGACGGCCGAGAAGATGCTGGAGGTGTGGCTGAACCCGGGCAAGCCGACCGCGTGGGCGCCGCGGCCCGGCTATGACCTGACCCAGTTCTCCGGCCTGCAGATTGACGAGTACGACGCCGGGATGGACCAGAAGCTGCTCCGGACCACGGCGCAGTCCGTCGCGCGGCTGGCCGAGGACCCCGCCTTCCGGGGCAAGATGTGGATCCCGTTCGTGGGGCGGATGTACGGCAACGAGGCGGCGGTGCTCTTCCACAAGGCTACCGTCGGAGCAGGCTGGCCATTCTCGATCGAGGTCTACCTGGGCGAGTCGCCGACTGAGCAACAGAACGCCGAGAGCATCGCCGCCAGCTTCGTGGACCGCGCCCAGGGCTACGAGCACGCCTACCCCGGCTCCATCCGCCAGGCCATCTTCACCCCGATGTATGCCTACCTGCCGTACTGCACCACCAACTGCTACCCCCAGGCGGACTTCCGCGTGCATCTGGACATGCAGATGAACCTGCTGGCCAACCACCCGGCGTACTTCGGCCTGTGGGGCGTGCAGCCCTACCGCTCCAACTACGTGGACGAGGAGATTCTCAACTGCATGGGGCGGCTGTTGCGGCACTACTGCCTCGAGGGCAAGACGGAGCGGCTGCTGACCGACCCGTACGAGTTGCGTCATGTGACCGACCCGGACTTCGTGGAGGGGACGAAGCACTGGCAAGTCGCTCCGGCGGAAGAGGGGGGCATCACCGCCGGGGCCTTCAAGGGCTACGGCATCCTGCAGGGGCGCTACCCCGGCGGGGCCTTCGGCGACACCTTCGCCCTGCTGAAGCGCAGCGCCAAGGGCCCGAACGTGCTGAGCCAGGAGTTGCAGGGCCTGAAGCCGGGGCGGCTGTACTCACTGAAGGTCTACACGGGTGACTACGCCGACCTCAAGGCCGGCAAGACGCGCAAGGACCAGCAGGTCCTCGCCATCGGGCTCGAGGGGGCCGAGGTGCAGCCCGGTGGCTTTGCCTACCCCTTCCGCAGCGCCCGGGGGCCGCAGCCGTTCACCATGCAGGCCCCGCTGTGGATGACCTACCACTGGCTACAGTTCCGCGCGCAGGGCCCGACCGCGAGGCTGAGCCTGAGCGACTGGGCGAAGCCCGACACGCCGGGCGGCCCGGTGGGGCAGGAGATGATGGTCAGCTTCGTGGAAGTGCAGCCGGTGCTGGAGACGCCGTAGCGGCCCGTTGGAGGGAGCACTGGCTCGCCGTCGCTGCGAGACAATACCAAACGAATACGCAACAGAAGAGGAGGAATATGGAAGGGATTGGGGAACAACCCTTGGTGAGCACCTTGCGACACCAGGGAGGGAGCCATGCGCCACGGCTTCACACTGATCGAGTTGCTGGTTGTGATCGCGATCATCGCGATCCTGGCCGCCATACTGTTCCCGGTCTTTGCGCGGGCCCGCGAGAAGGCGCGACAGGTGAGTTGTCTGAGCAACGTCCGCCAGATCGGGGCCGCCATCGCGTCGTACACCCCCGACTACGATGAGACATACCCGCCCTTCTGGCACAACGTTACCGTGGACAGCCGTCTGAGTGCAGTCGTCATTCTGAACGCCTACATCAAGAACGCCCAGATCTGGCGCTGTCCTTCCTCCCGGGTCACCGGCAACATCGGCGGAGTGAGTTGCACCTACTTCGCCAATGGGGTGATCTTCCAGGCGGTCAACAGCGACAACGTGCTGACTCGCCCGGCGGAGACGGTTCTCATGTGGGAGGGCGATGAGGCCGGCGACCACTCCTTCGACTACCCCCGCTACATAGGCGGCGGCAGCTGGGGCGATTTCGTCAATGACGGTCACTGGGGTGCGGTCCATCACGGTGGCGGCAACTGCGTCTACGGCGATGGTCACGCCAAGTGGGTGAAGGAGCAGCGACACACTGCGGGGATCTTCGCCCTGCTGCCCGACAACCGGATCAGCCTGGGCTACCACTACCGGAACTACTGACGCCCCGGCCCGGCCGCTGCCCGATCCGCAGCTGTTCCCCATGGGTCTACCAGCGCACAGCCGATCGCTACTTCGGGTAGGTGACCCCCACCACCACATCCAGCAGCGTGACCGCCGGGTTGCGGACACGGACCATCTCCCACAGGCCCTCCCCGAGCGTGCCGCTGTTGGACGCGCCGAACATCATCCCGCTGCGCCCGCCCGCCGGCGCCGGGTTGGTGAACTTCCCCGTCCCGTCCAGGATCAGCCTGCCGTCCATATGAATGAGCAGATCCTGGCCCTTGGTCACGATCCGGTAGGTGTGGAAGTCGTCGTCGGTGCGGACGTTCGTGCTGACCCGCGCGTGACGCATGCAGACATGATCGGGGAAGAACTGCACCTGATCCCCGGTGATGCCGTTCTCGACCAGGATGCTGCTCTCGCTGGAAATCGTCTTGAGTCGGGCCTCGATGACCGTCTCGCGCGCGGGGTCAATGAAGGCCGGATAGCGGAAGTAGTGGTAGCTGTCCCCAACCGTGCTGCGGTCGGCAATGAGCAACTTGCCGTCCTGCAGTTCGATGACGCACCCCTTCGCCCCGCCGATCCGCTGCCAGGCCGGCCCCGGCAACTTGTCGCTCTCCCAGGAGATCATCCACTGGTCATCGCCCGGTGGCACCGTTTCGGGCGCGGTGAGGACAACCCGGTTCTGGCGGAACTTCAGCGCCTCCAGCGGCACGGGGTAATCATACCAGTCTTCCTTCACGGTCGGGTTGGCGAGGGTGTGATCGTTCAGGGCCACCTGCGGCGGCACGGGGCTGACGGCACGCACGTGGCAGATGACCGTCGGCTTGACGGCCTGCGTGAAATCCTCAGCTACGACCAGGTCGAAGGCCTGCGGACGGCCGGCTTCGAGCAGGTGACCGTTGACGGGCGTGAGCACCGGGACGGTGCGGTAGCGTGACCCGCCCTTGAGATAGGACTCGGGCGGGCCGTTGCGGACCGTCAGGAAGTAGAGCTTGTCCCTGGTCTTGAGGGCCTGCGGGTCGCCTAGCTCGCGCCAGATGGGGCCGCGCGGGTTGAAGTAGTTGAAGATGTAGATGCCATCGGCGCCCGCGGCCCAGGCATTGGCGGCGCGGGCCCGGTAGCTCTCCAGGCTGCTGCGCCGGAAGCGCGTCTCGCCCAGGACGCGCGAGTCGCTGAGCGACGGGTAGACAGGCACATCGTACTTGTGCCCCAGATCGATGAGGGTCTCCCACGGGTTGAGCCGGAAGTAGCACGTGCCCGAGAGCACGTCCACCAGCCCCTCCTGCAGCCACCGCTCGATGTCCAGGCCGAGGGCGCGGCTGTACTCGACAGAGTCCGGCACGCGGATGGCGATGAGGATCGGGCGGCCGCGGCGCATCCCCTCGCGCTCGGTCATGGCGCGAATGCGGCGCACGAGGTCAGTCATCATGTCGCGCTCTTCGTCCGAGGCCTCCCCGCCCCACGCGACGCTCTTGAAGAAGCAGGCGTGGCGGAAGAAGTCCATCTCCACCCCGTCCACGTCGAATCGCTGGCAGACCTCCTCGAAGAACCGGTAGCACAGATCGCGCACTTCCGGCACCGCGTAGTTCACTGACGACCAGGTGCCATAGGGCGGCTGGTGGTCCGGCGCGCCGACGAGGTACTCCGGGTGGTCCTTCTTGAGTTGCGGCAGCATGATGGGGCCGTAGCCCGTCAGCCCCGCGTCATGCGTGTCATTCATGCGCATGTCCCAGAAGATCTCGATCCCGTGGGCATGGCAGAAGTCGGCCATGACCTTGATCGGGTCCAGGCCCACCCGCAAGTAATCGGGCATGCCGTTGTCCTTGCACAAGTCCTCGCGCGAGACGAAGGGCGGGAACACAGCGCTGTGGTGCAGCGCCCAGCCGAAGCACATCGAGTTGCTGTAGAAGATGCTGTCCACCTGACTGCCGAGCAGGGGGGTGGTGCGCAGGGCCAGGAGCGCCTCGGGGGTCGGCTCCTTCCTGGTGTAGATGACATCATCGCCGTCGTTGTTGAAGATCATGCGGCGGGGGCGATGGGCCGCCTCGCGGCGCATGGCGCGCAGCCTGGCGAGGTCAATCGGGGCGTTCTGGGCCAGAGCCTGGCTGAGCAGCATGAGCACCCCTCCCGACAGCAGCACTGCAGTCATGGTCCGCATGGCCACTCCCTCCGGGGGTCACTCGTTGACGTAGTCGGCCACCGCGCGCACGACCACGGCCACGACCGTCGCCCCGGCGTCCTGGACACCGATGCTGCGCTCCTGGAACCAGGCCGACCGGCCGAACTTCCCCTGCAGAGGAGTGGTGCTCTCCGCGCCGGCCTGCGCGGCCTCCGCCGCCGCGGCGCAGGCGTCCGCGAGTGAAGCCCCGCCGGCTTCCGCCTCTTTCAGCGCCCCCACCGCCGGGATGAGCGCATCCACCAGTGTCTTGTCTCCCTGTTGCGCCCCGCCGCGCTGCTGCAGTCCGGCGATGGCCGCTTCCCCGGCCGCGACGATCGCGGCCAGATCCCACTCCGCCAGCCCGCCGTCCTTGGCGACCTTCGCCGCGCGCATAACTGCGGTGGCGACCAGGGCCCCGAACGTGGAGGCTCCCGCCGAGTTGAAGGCCATACCGGCCTTCAGGAGGGCGTCGGCGAGGCTCCCGGCGGCCTCGCCCGGGGACTCGATGACCGCCTGCAGGCCCAGGCGGCAGGTGACGCCGAGGTCGCCGTCGCCGGTGGCGGCGTCGAGGGCGGTGATCTCGTCATGCGCCGCCGCCAGACCGGCCGCGAGCTTGGTGGCCAGGGGCTGGAAGTCGGCGAGGGTCAGTGATTGCTTCACGGGTGTCTCCTTCTGGACGGCAACGGCTCCTCACCCCTGCCCCTCTCCCTCGCTCCGCTCCGGAGAGGGGAGGCGTCCGTTCTCCTTGTAGCTTCGAAGCCACAGAGTGGTCGCACGAGGTCCCCCTCTCCGGAGCGCTCAGCCTCACCGAGCGCGAGGGAGAGGGGTAGGGGTGAGGACGCCGTTTGTCTACCCCTGCAACAGGAACGGCGAATGCGCCGGGGCGTCCAGGCAGCGCTTGAGTTCCTCATCCAGCCTGCACAGCGTCACCGACGCTCCCGCCATCTCCATCGAGGTCGCGTACTCCCCGACGAAGGCCTTGTGGATCGTGAGGCCATGCCCGGTGATGACCTCGTGGGCGCGGCGGTAGAGCAGGTACAGCTCCTCGGGCGGCGTGGCGCCCAGGCTGTTGACGAGGACCGCGACCTCATCCCCGGACTGGAAGGGCAGGTCGGCCAGCACACGCTCGGTCATCACGGTCGCGACCTCGTCGGCCGTCTGCAGCTTGCCGCGCTGAATGCCCGGCTCGCCGTGGATGCCCATGCCCAGCTCCATCTCGTCCTCGCCGAGGGTGAACGTGGGCTTGCCGACGGCCGGGATGATGCACGGGGAGAGCGCGACACCCATGCTGCGGGTGCTGGCGACGACCTTCTCCGCGGTGGCGACGACCTCGTCGAGCGAGGCGCCTTCCTCGGCGCGCGCGCCGACGATCTTGTAGCCGAAGAACAGCCCGGCCACGGCACGGCGCTTGCCCTCGCTTTCGGGCGGGGCGGAGACGACGTCATCGCGCATGCGAACCGTCGCGACGCGGATGTCCTCCATCTCGCACATCTCGGCGGCCATGTCAAAGTTCATGATGTCACCGCCGTAGTTGCCGTACAGGTACAGCACCCCGGCGCCGCTGTGGATGGCCTTCGTGACGGCGACCATGGCGTCAATCGAGGGCGAGGAGAAGACATTGCCGATGGACACGCCGTCGCACAAGCCGGGCCCGACATAGCCCAGGAAGACGGGGATATGGCCCGAGCCCCCGCCGGTAGCGAGGGCGACCTTGCCCGCCACGGGGGCGTCAACGCGCATCAGCCCGCGCGGCGTGTCCGGCACGCGCTTGAGGTGCGTCGGGTGTGCCGCGAGGATACCCTCGATGGTCTCCTCGACAAAGGCTTCCGGGTCGTTGATGAGCTTCTTCATGGGTTGCCTCCGTGGGGGCGCAGGACGCGGCGCCCCGGCCAGTTGCGAGCCAGCGCCCCAGTGTTCACCGCTCGCGCGCCCGGCACCTGCGCTGCCACGCAGGGGAGCCCGGCTGGGGCAGCGAACCTCTCCCCGTGGCCACACCATCTCTCCCCCGGGGAGGGCCAGCCATGAGCACCGACATCCCCCGCAACTACCCCGCGCTGCCGCCGCTGGGCGGCTGGTTCACCGACGAGGAAGTCCAGGCCGTCATGGAGACGCTACGTGACTCCATGGACTGGCGCACGGGCTTCGGCGGGCCCGAGATCGGCCAGTTCGAGGAGGCCTTCGCGGCCTACTGCGGGGTCGAGCACGCCATCGCCGTCAACTCCTGCGGCACAGGGCTGGACCTCGCCATGATGTGCCTGGACCTGCAGCCCGGCGATGAGGTCATCAGCCCCGCCATCACCTTCAAGGCGACCCACCAGGCGATTATCGGCCAGGGGGGCACGGTCGTCATGTGCGAGATTGACCCCGCGACCTTCAACGTGGACGTGGCCGATGTCGAGCGGCGCCTCACGCCGCGCACGCGGGCCATCCTCGCGGTCCACAACAACGGCCTGTCGGTGTTCATGGATGAGCTGGAGGCCGTCGCGGCGGCCCATCCGCACCCCACCTACGGCCCGGCGAAGGTCATCGGCGACGCCGCCCGGGCCTGCGGCGCAGGCTACAAGGGCACGAAAGTGGGGAAGATGGGCTGGATGAACGTCTTCAGCTTCCAGACCAGCAAGAACATGACCACGCTCGGCGAGGGCGGGATGATCACCACCGATGACCCCGAGGTGGCCCGTCGCGCGCGGGCACACCGCTCGTTCGGCGCCGGGGACATGTTCTGGGGCACGAACTACCGCATGATCCGGCTGCAGGGCGCCGTCGGGTTGGTGCAGTTGCGCCGCCTGGACGAGATGAACGACCGGCGGCGCGACCGGGCGCACAACCTCAGCCGGCTGTTGCGCGGCCTCCCCGAGCTGACGCTGCCGACCGAGCCGCCGGACTGCCGGCACATCTACTACGGCTACACGGTGATGGTGCCGGAGGACTGGGCGGGGGAGAAGCGGCAGAAGCTGATGGACTGGGTCGGCGCCCGCGGCGTCGGCACGGTCGTGATGAATGACTGCACCTGGACCTTCGACCCGTATATCGCCTCGCTGGGCTACGACGGGGCCGACACGCCCGTCAGCGTCCTCACCGGCAAGCGCCTGTTCTGCCTCAGCCTCCACCCGCTGATGACCGACGACGACCAGGAGTACATCGCCCGGACGATGGCCGAGGGGGTCGAGGCGGTGAAGTCCGGTGAAGCCTGACCCCATCGCGGCAGTAGTGCGGGCTTCCAGCCCGCCCGTGCTGCTCGTCACCGCCGCCGATGAGCAGCACCCGTTCGACGACTACCTGGCCGAGGTGTTGCTGACCGAGGGGTATGCGTGCTTCGCGTGGTGGGGTCTGTCCCCGGAGGGTTGGCGCCAGCCAACCCGCAGGGGACTGACCCCAGGAGGAGATGGCGATGGGGTCAGCCCCCTGCAGACCGGCTCCGCCGGCCTTCCGGGGACAGACCCCGACTCGCGGACAGACCCCGCCCCTTCCCTCCTCATCCTCGGCGCTGGCGCCGCCGCTCAGACCCCCGTGGAGGAGGTTGAGGCGTACCTGCGCCGCGGCGGCAAGATGATCGTCATGCGGCCGCCCGACTCCTGGGCGCCGCTGCTGGGCCTGGCCGTGCCGGGCGAGCTGTACCGCACCGCGCCCGATGCGTACCTGCATGTCAACACGGACCACCCGTGGCTGCAGGGCTTCCCCGAAGGCGACCTGCAGTGTCCCGGCGAGAGCCGCGTGTTCCGCGCCGAGGGGGCCGAGCCGCTGGCCTTCATCGCCGGGCAGCTGGGCATGCCCTCGATCTTCCCCGCCGTGTCTCACCACCGCGTGGGCGAGGGCGAAGTCGTCACCTTCACCTACGACCTCCCCGAGACCCTCGTGCTCTTCCAGCAAGGCCGAGCGGAGAACTCCAGCACCGGCCGCAACCCTGACGCCAACCGCGACGGGAAGTTCTGCGCCGATGACGCCATGACGGCGATGCGCGACTACCGGCTGCGGTTCGTCCCGCAGGCCGACGTGCACCGCGACCTGCTGGTGCGCGTGATCCGGGGCCTGCTGGGAGACACGCTGCCCCTGCCACGCCTGTGGCACTTCCCCGACGCCGCGCCCGCCGTGCTGTTCGTGGATGGCGACGGCGACAGCATGATCTGGGACGACCTCGAAGTCACGGTCGCGATGGCCGCGGAACAGGGCTACCCGTACACGCTCTACATGATGCGCGCGGAGATCGAGGCCTTCGACCGAGAGGCCGTGCTCGCGCTGCGCGACCGGGGCTTCGCGTTCGGCGTGCACCCCTGGTGCGGGCCGCGGCCGACCATCGAACAGTGGGAGACGGAGATCGGCGAGATCGTCGCGGTGTTCACCGAGAAGTTCGGCTTCGCACCGACCAGCCTGCGCTCCCATTCGTGCATCTTCCCCGGCTGGGACGAGCATCCCGACATCATCCGTCGGCACGGCCTGCGGCTGGACACCAACCTCGCACCCGGCTATCGCTACCGGGACGGCTACCCCAA
This sequence comes from bacterium, assembly GCA_021372615.1. NCBI lineage: Bacteria > bacterium. Next base: position 22,199 of record JAJFUB010000023.1, read on the forward strand.
TGGCAGCGGCCTGCCGCTGCGCTTCGTGGACCGGGCCGGGCAGATCGTGGACTGCTGGGAGCAGAGCACGATCCAGACCGAGGACGGGGCGCTGACGCCGAAGGTGCTGCTGCCGCCGCTGACACGCGAGGAGGCGCTGGTGCTCGCCCGGTCCATGCTGCAGCGCGCCGCGGCAACCTACCACAACGTCTTCCACCCTTACTTCCACCCCATCAATCTCGGCGAGCGCGGGGCGCGAGTGGCCGCCTGGTTCCGCGGCGTGCTGCGCGAGGCGCGCGACCTGGGCCTGCCCGGCGTCAATGCCTCCGAGTGGCTGGCCTTCAACGACGCGCGGATGGGTGTGCGCTGCGAGGATGTTCGCTGGGACGCCGCGGGCCGCGAGTTGTCCTTCACCGTCAGCAGCCCGGCGCCCCTCGACGGCGCGACCATCCTGCTGCCGCCGTGCGGCGGCTTGATCCCGGTGCAGGCCATGGTCGGGGGCAACGAGGCGGAGCTGGAGCCCGTAGACCTGGAGCGATCCGACTGGACAGCGCTGGTGCTCGACCTGCCGCCACAGGGCCGCCTGTCGGTCAGCATCCGGTATGAAGCATAACCCAAGGGGTCTGTCCCCGCAGGGGGCTGACCCCATCTGCACACAGGGAGAGGATGACCACATGCCCCTGCGTTGGGCCATCATCGGTTGTGGCGACATCGCGCGCAAGCGCGTCGGGCCGGCCATGGTCGAGGACGAAGGTAGCGAGCCGGTGGCGATGTTCTCGAACTCGCTGGACCGCGCCCGGGAGATGTGCGACCTCTTCGGGGCGCGGCGGGCCACCGACCGCCTCGACGACATCTGGGCCGACGACGAGGTGGACGCCGTCTACATCGCCAGCCCGCACTTCCGCCACCGCGACGAGACCGTGGCAGCCGCGCGCGCCGGCAAGCATGTGCTCTGCGAGAAACCGATGGCCTGCGATGTGGCGGAGTGCCGCGAGATGATCGCCGCCTGCGCCGACCGCCGCGTGGCGCTGGGGATCGCGTACTACCGCCGCTGGTACCCCAAAGCGCGGAAGATGAAGGAGCTGATCGCCGCGGGCGTGATCGGCACGCCCATCCGCGCCCGTGTGTGCATCGGCGGGCTGTACAGCCCCACGCCGGAGGACTGGAAGCGCTGGCGGGTCAGCGCCCAGGCCCGGGGCGGAGCGCTGATGGATGTCGGGAGCCACCGCCTGGACCTCATCTGCTATCTGCTCGGCGAGCCGCAGCGCGTCTGCGGCCTGACCGACCACCGCGTGATGGACTACGCCGTGCCCGACACCGAGAGCCTGCTGTGCCGCATGGCCGACGGAACGCACGTGACGTGTAGCTGCTACTGGAACATGCCGCTGAGCGCCGATGAGATGGAGATTCACGGCACGGAGGGCTCGCTGCTCGCCACCCCCTTCGATGGCAACACGCTCGTGGTGCGCACGCGCGCGGGCGAGGAGACGCTGGACGTGTCGCGCCCGTTCGACAACGTCCACCTCCCGCTGGTCGCCTCCTTCGCCGCGCGCGTCGGCACCGGGCAGCCGCCGGAGTTCGACGGCACGGACGGCATGCAGGCCACGCGGATTATTGACGGGTGCTACCGGAGCCACGCGTCCGGCCAGTGGGAGGCCGTCTAGCCAGTAGGGCAGGCGGCCCGCCTGCCCCGGAAGCGCGCGGACGAGGCCGCCCGCGCTACTGAGGGAGTTCGCACATGGACTGCACCACCAACTGGGCCGCCACGCACGGGGAGCCCTGCATCGCCCTGCGGCCGCACCACCTGCTGTGCCTGCTGTGCCTGCGCGGCGGGGGCGAGCCGCCTGACCGAGGCGAATGGGGACTGGAGGAGGCCCTGCGCCGCATCGCGGCCGACCGCAACCTGCTCATCACGCTGGAGACGGCAGTCAACTGCATGGGCGGGCCTACCAACCAGCCCGCGCGCTTCGACCCGGCGACCCGCCGCAAGGACCTTCAGGTGCTGCAGCAGCTCAACCTCGCCCCCGGCGACACGCGCCCGGCGCACTGGCTGCTGCGGGACGTTGTGCCCAAGCTCTGGCCGACGCTCGCGGGGGTGTGCGACCTGGGCGGCGAGACCGGCCCGGCCTGGCGCGAGTGCCCGGAGTGCCGCAGCGGCGCGTACGCGCGGGGCGTGGCCGAGGGCGTGATCCCGCTGCGGTCGGCCGAGGACATGGCCGACGACAAGGAGCGCTCGTGCGCCGAGATCGTCTCGGCCGAGCGCCTGCGCATACGCCCGCATCACCTGCTGTGCATCATGTGCTTCTGGGGGACGGGCACGGATGCCCCGGTCGCCGCGGACAACCTGTGGGAGCCGCTCATCCGCATGAGGGACAACCCGGAGATCGAGGTAGAGCTGGTCGAGGGGGCGTGCATGGTCTGCCCGCCGTGCCACGGCTGGGATCCCCGGCGCAACATCTGCGACGCGGCCTGCGGGCTGCGCGACCGGCTCAAGGACCTCAACACGCTGCAGCGGCTCGGCCTCGCGCCCGGCGATGTGCGCACCGCCCGCGAGCTATACGACCTGATCTGGGAGCGCATCACCGACATCGGGGAGATCTGCGGCCGCATGAACGAGACGCCGCTGGAGTGGCACGACTGCAGCGGCGCCCGCGGCGACCGGCACGGCAAGGCCCGGGAGCGCGGGCAGTTCATCCAGCCGTAGGAGCGCGGCGTCAGTCCGCCAGACCCTCCACCGTCACGAGCACCCCGTTGTAGGCGGGCACGGTGAGACTGGCCGTCGCACCGTTTGCCGTCATCGCCTCGGCCTTCCAGGCGGGCTTGATCGTGGCCCCGGCGCCCTTGACCGTGACCTGTACCGGCCGGTCCCGGTCGGTGAAGTTGGCCAGCACGACCAGCCGCCGGCCGGGCTTGGCCCAGGCGCTCACCCGCACCTCCGGGTCCGAGACCGTGAACTCCTGCTGCTGCCAGAAGGGCACGAACCGGACGCCCTGCATGCCGAAGGCGATCTGCACCGCCCACACTTCCTCGACGACCTCCCGCCGGATGCTCCCGGCCCACAGCGGCACGCCGTAGCACATGGCCGCGGCGAGGCAGCACTCGCTGGGGCCGCGCTCCTTGGTGGCGTCCGTCAGGCGGTCCAGCTCCGGCAGCAGGTACGCCGACGCTCCGGTCGTGGGCGCATAGAACTCCGTGCGCCAGGTGCGGTCGGGGATGTCGGTCATGTAGAAATGCGGCTTGCCGATGACCGCCGAGCTGTACTGCTCGCCCGGGCACCAGCCGTCGTTGAAGGCGTTGAACAGGCTGTACCAGTAGCTGTGCGCGTGGCTGAAGTACAGCCTGTGGTGATCGTGGCAGAGGGCGTACAGCCGCCGCGAGACGCCCCGGTGGGCATAGAGCGGGAAGGTGCGGCCACTGCGCCCGAAGGCGTCCGTGAAGCCGCAGCCGTGGCGCGGGTTGTCGCACGGCGTGGCGCCGTCAATGTCGGTGTAGATGCCGTCGCTCCAGTCGTTGTCCAGGTTCTGCTTCACACACCACAGCAGGAACTCGGGGAAGCTGCTGCTCGGGCAGACGGGGACGATGCTGTAGGGCGCGTTGTCCCCGACGCGCTTGTAGCCCGAGAAGCTCCCGCCGTACGGCAGGTTCCATTCCTCGCCCAAGAACAGGTACTCCGGCGAGATGTTGGCAGTGCACTGGACGCAGCTGTAGTCGAGGTTGTGCTTGCCCTGCGCCCGCCAGCCGTCCACGAGCTTGCGCTCGGCGGCCGGGTCGCGCGCGATCAGCGTGGCGTTGAGCGTCGAGATCTGCTGCCCCCAGCCGTAGACGAAATGGGTGGAGCCCTTGAGCTGCGGGCCGCTGGCGAAGCGGATGTCGTGGCGATCCGGGTTCGGCGGGCGCACCGGGGTGGGCTCAAAGCCGAAGGTGTAGGTGAGGGGCTTGGTGATCTTCGTCGGTTCGCTGATGAGGTGGAGGCGAACGACGACTGCCCCGCCCTCGCGCCGGATCGTTACCGCCGGTTGGTCCTTGCCTTGCCGCCAGTTGGCGTCAGACTCCATGAACCACGACAGCCCGCGCTGCTCATTGCCGAGCCAGCCGTACGGGAGGAACTCCTTCTCGTCCAGCTTCTGCCCATCGAACTCCCGGCAGACGGGGTTGCGGTAGAACTTGGCGACCTCCGGCTTGAGGGGGATTTCGAGAGTGAGTGAGTCCATGTCCACGCCGCCGGCCGGGGGCGTGAGCGTTACCTCCGCTCGGATGAGCCCGTCGAACTCCATCAGCGACCGGAACGACGCGGCCAGGCGCCCGAGCTTCCCGGCGCCGACCGTAGCGACGCGGAAGGGCTCCTCCTCGACGACCGCCGGGTTGGCCCAGGTCGTCGCCGAAGTGTCCGCTTGCAGCCGGACTGGAGCCGCGAGGAGTTCCTGCCCCGCCACCTTGATCTGCGTGGGCAGTGCCCCCGGCAGCGCCGCCTCCCCGTTCCAGTACTTCACCGTGCTGCCCGTCAGCGACAGCGGCGTCCACGGCTCGAGCACGCGGTCGGCACGCCAGTCGCCGGCCTTCGGCAGCCACGGCGTCGGCGGCTTCGTCACCTTCGCCTCGCCCGCCAGCGCCTCGCCGCCGGCGGCCAGGCTGGCCCTGGCCGTGTAGTCACCGTCCGCCCATGCCTTCACCGGCACCGTCAGCGGCTGGTCCGGCAGGGGCCCCTCGAGCGTCTTGAGGACGGTGCCCTGTGGGTCGGTGACGGTCAGCTTCGCCTGTGCCTGCGGCAGGCGCTGCTGCCAGGCCGCATCCAGGTGCGCGGGCTTGAGCGTGACGGTCAGCTTGCTGCCGAAGTAGTCCGGCTTCATCGTGACCGCCAACCCCGGCTTCAGGTCCGCCAGACCCCCGGGCACGTCCATCGCGTACAGATCGAGCACCTCGTCGTCAGTCAGCGCCCGGTCGAAGACGCGGACCTCGTCGCAGATGGTGCGCTCGTCCGGGTCGGCCCACTGGCTGCCGCTCCAGAACTGCACGGGGCAGATGGTGAAGGTGCCCTCGGTCAGCTTCGGCAGCGTCCCCGACGTCAGGCCCTCGCCCACGCGCTTGCCGTTGGCATACAGCCGCAACTCCTTGGCGTCCCACGTGGAGACGAGGTGGGTCCACTCGCCCTGCTTGAGCATGTCCACTGGCGCCCCCGCGCGCGAGGTCGTGTCGGTCGGCGTCTTGGCGTTGACGCGGATGTAGTGAGAGACATTCTCGTCGCCGATGGGGTACAGGTACAGCAACATCGTGTAGGTGGTCGCCGCCATCCCGTCCCACGGCTTCCGGTCGGCGCTGACCACGAGGAAGTGGCGGAACTTGCCGCTGTGTCCGTCCCAGTTCAGCGGCTTGACCCACACCGAGTACGTGCCCTGGCTGGTGTCGAGATTGCCGGCGATCTGGTAGGTGCACCGCTCGCCCTTCTCCTGCAGCAAGCCCGCGCCCTTGACACCCTCCTGGGAGCGCAGCTCGAGGTTGGAGGTGAAGGTGGACTTGGGGTCGCCCTGGGCAGAGTCGGCGGTGGTGATGAGCTTGTCGAAGGAGACGTAGAAGGTCTGACCAGGCGGCAGCGCCAGGGCGGCGGTGCCGCAGGTCGCCAGTGCGAGTATCAGCGCGAATGAGCGCATGGGAAGCCTCCACGGAGGAGTGCAGACGGGTACAATAGTGAGATATTCCCCGCGCGCTGCTCAGGCCCTGCGCACCCACCTATGCGGGACGACTCGCTTCCACCTCCAGCCGCACCATCGCGACATGGATGCTGCCATCGGCCGCCGGCGGGTGGGCCACCAGATACTCGCCCACCAGCTCCGCCACGAACTGCTCGCGCAGCTCTTCGGGGACGCGGTGCGTGTACGGCATCCACGTCGTCCGCATCCAGCCGGCCAACTCGTCTGCGTTCGCCTTTGCCATGTCCTTGGGGATCAGCTCGACGCGCACCGGTGTCAGCCCCGCGGCCAGCAGCCACTGCCGGTACGCGACCGGCTCATGGAAGCCATACGGGAACGTGAAGCCGCCAAAGAACGACGCCCACGACGGCCGCGCGATCAGTCGCTCCGCCGCCTGCATGACCTCCCCGGCGTTGCCCCGGCCGCCCATCTGCAGCACCGCCCGCCCCCCGGGCTTGAGCGCTCGGGCAATGCCGGCCAGCACCGGCCCGTGGTCAACCACCCAGTGCAGCGTCGCATTCGAGAACACCAGATCGAACACGCCGTCGAAGCCCAGCCACCGTGCGTCGCCCGGCTCGAACCGCAGGTTCGGCCACTGTGCGGGCGGGAAATGGGCCTGCGCGAAGCGGACCATCTCCTCCGAGCTATCGAGCCCGACCACGGACCCATCCGGCACCGCCCGTGCCAGTTGCGCAGTCACCTTGCCATCGCCGCAGCCAATGTCTAGGATCGACTCGTCGCCGCGCAGGTTGAGCGCACCGATCAGCCCCGCCGCCCAGTCCATCTGGGCCTGCGAGTGCCTGCTGTATTCCTCGGCGTTCCATTGTGTCACGGCCAACGGCCTCCCGGCGGGCGTCCCGCCCGGCATAGCAACAGTTCACACTGCAAGTGTAGACAGGGGAAGGCATATCGCCAAGGGCCGCGTAGACGGGTGCGTCCCCGCACCCGCCCAACCCGCCACCGTGTGGGTTCGAGGACGAACCCACCCACGCGCTAGCGTCGCGGGCCGACCTTGCTCAGGTCAATCGGCTCGAACCCCAGCTTCAGCGCCGGGGAGGTCGGCTTGAGGCGGTAGTCGTGCTGCTGCGGACTGACGAACTGTGGGTCGGCGATCACGCTCTCCTGGTCAAAGCCCAGGCCCTTCCAGAAGTCCAGCGGGCGGAACCATTCGGCATACGGTTCGTCGCCGGGGGCGTAGAGCTTGACCTCCTCCCCGCCGTGCCAGTAGAGGTTGCTGTCCCACCGGGTGATGGTCGGGGGCACCTTGCGCCCGCAGTAGATCGCCATCGCGTCGGGCTCCTCGTACGCCACGATGTTGTGATGGAACTCCGTCTCGCGCGAGTTGTCCGAGAAGTTCGCGATCAGGATCTGCCGCCGCGGCCCGTTGTTGACGAAAATGTTGTTGTAGACCTTGTTGCCCTTGCCGCCCTGCACCATGAGCCCGCCGTCCCACGCCCCGTACACCACATTGCCGTAGACCGAAAAGCCCCCGGCGAAGGAGTCCAGGTAAATCCCCCACGAGTTTTGCATGTCCCGCCCCATCATCGAGGAGTACCCGCCGGTGTCGTGGATGAGGTTGTAGCGGAAGATGCTGCCGGAGAGGTGGTCGCGCGACTGCTGCGTGACTTCCAGGCCGCCGGTGTCGTAGCTCTCCTGGTTCACATCGTGGATGTGGTTGTACTCGACGATGTTGTTGGTGCTGGTGGTGTGGCCGACGCTGATGCCCCAGCGCGTCGTGTCATGCACATGGTTATGGCTGATGAGCGCCCCGTGCACCTGGTCGCCGCCCGAGATCCCCGCCACATGCTTGTAGACCCACCCGAGGTGGTGGATCTCATTGTCCGAGATGACCGTACCGGCGGGGGAGTTGTTCACGTAGATGCCGCCCTCGGCCCCGTAGGCGATCTCATTGCCGATGACGCGGTTCCCGCTGCCGTAGGCCATGTAGATCCCGGCCTTGCCGATGTTGCGCAGGCTGCAGTCCTCGATGGCGACATGGTCGGCATAGCCCAGGGTAATGACCCCATCGGTGCTCTTGCCGTACATGATGAAGCCATCATCCGGCGTGTAGTCGGTCTCCCGCAGCGCCAGGCCCGCCAGGCGCAGGCACTGCACCGGCTGCTCCTTCGTGCCCGTGAAGCTCACCAGCCGCGTCAGCCGCGGGGCGATGACCTGTGTCTTGGTCGTGAGCGGCGCCTTGGGCCACAGGTACACCTTCCCCTGCGCGCGGTCGAGATACCACTCGCCGGGGCTATCCAGCTCGGCGAGGATGTTCTCAACGAAGTAGCGGTCGCCACTGCAGACGTCCACGGCTGCCTCCTTGCCGCTGATGACGACCACGCCCCGGGCTTCGTCCACCCGCTCCAGCTTCGCGATCTCATTGAACGCGCGGCAGGAGGTGGGTGAGGAGGGCCAGACATGCACCTCGGCATCAGGCTCGTTAGCCCACGCGGGCTTGACCTGGCCGGGCACGAAGGGGAACTCGGTCTTGCTGGCGGCTGACAGGCCGCCACACTCGACGATCTGCAGGCCGTGGCGCGCCTTCGTCTGCTCGGCCTGGATCAACACCCGGTGCCTGCCGGCGGCCACCGGCGGCATGGTCCAGCCGGACATCTGCCAGGCCGGGTCGTCGGTCAGGATGATCGCATCAATGTTGTAGCCCCCGCCCTTGTCGTTGCTCCAGCGCAGCACATGCTTCCCGGCGGTCAGCTTCAGCGTCGCGCTGCGGCTCCACTTGTGGACCGACCAGCCGCCGGTGTCGGGCAGGTTCATCAGCGGCGTCTTCTCCCCGCCATCCAGGGCCAGGCTGGTCTGCCCGTCCATGTTGTCCCGGTTCAGCATCTTCATGCCGTGCGCATACAGCAGCCACACGGAGTACTCGCCCTCGGCCGGCACGTCCATGTCCCACTCCAGCCAGTCGCCGGGGTTGTGCATGGCGCCGATGGCCTCGCCAAAGCAGCTCGGGCGGATATACAGGAAGCCCTTGCGGTACGGATCGCTCGGCACATAGTTGGGGTAACGGGCGCGGATCATGCGCTCCCCATCCACAAACAGCGAGCGGAAGGTGACATCCCTCAGCGCCGCGGGGACGTCAGCGACCATGATCTTGCCCTGCCAGGGTCTGAAGCCAGTGACGGGGACGCCGCCGCTGAGGACGGGCCTCTCTCCGGTGGCGGCGACGTAGGAGATGGGGCAGGCCTCGGTGCCGGAGTCCTGGGGCTCGAAGGCGAGCATCTCGGAGGGCCGGTACACCCCGCCGCGCACGCGCACCTGGATGGGCTGTGTCAGCGGCCCGGCGGCCTTGAGTTCGCGGATGGCCTCCCGCGCCCCGGCCAGCGATGCCAGCGGGCCGTCGGTCTTCGCCGCATTCGGGGCGGCCAGCTTGCCGGACCAGGAGTCCCTGCCCGCGGGGGAGACGGTGAGGACCAGCGGGGCGGCCAGAGCGCACCCGCACAGCAGCACTGCCGACACCGCGCCTGCCGTCCGCAGACTCACGAAGAACCGCATGTTCGCCCTCCCATGCTACACCATTGGCCGATAGGTGATGACAACGGAACCGGGGCAATCCTCGATGGCGAGCCGCAGGCCCTCTTCCGCTAGGTCCCGGCCGGTTGCGACCATGCCCGAGTCGCCCTGCTCGACGAGGTAGTGCCGCTCTGGGTCCAGGCCGCGCAGCCGGAAGCGGGCGCTCTCGTACGGGCTCTCCGCCCGCCGGAACGCCTGGACCATGCCGGTCTGCTCCGCCGGGTCGTGGAACTGCCAGGCCATCCAGGAGACGTTGTCGCGGGTGTTGGGTGTCAGCGGGTAGAAGTCGGCCAGAAAGAGCGGGGCGACGGCCCGCCACTCCTCCACCAGCCGCACCAGTAGCGCCAGGTCCAGGTCGTCGCGCCGCAGGTCGTAGCCGAGCCCCATGCCCGACCCGTGGCCGCTGCGGACGGCGTACTCGTCCACCGTGTCCACCGGCAGCGTGTTCGAGCCGTAGTAGGGGATCCACTGGCTCAGGCCATAGTGGAAGGACTGCTTGACCGGCAAGTTCCAGTAGTCGAAGTCAGTGGGATGCAGGGGCACCGCCCGGCGCATGGTCTCCAGGTCGTTGCGGCGCCCGCCGGAGGCGCAGCTATCAATGAGCATCCCCGGGTGGCGGCGCCGCAGTTCGTCCCAGAAGCGCAGGTAGCCCTGCACATGCTGGTTCTCGGTCATGCCCTGCTGGTCGGGGGCGTCGTGGGCGCGCCAGTAGGCCAGCGGGTCGAAGTTGTGGTCCTGGCGGTACAGGTCAATGCCCTGCTCGATCAGCACCCGGTCCACGTGGTCAATGAGCCACTGGCAGGCCTCGGGATGGCCCAGGTCCAGCAGACGGTTCTGGGGCTGGTCGGCGGACACGCCGGGCTGGTTGAGGAGCCACTCGGGGTGCTCGGTCTGCAGCCACGTGCCGTCCGCGACGCGCTCGGGCTCGAACCACAGTAGCGTCTTGAGGCCCCGCTCGTGGGCGAAGTCGCTGATCGCGCGCAGGCCGTGGGGGAAACGCACCGGGTCCGGCTCCCAGGTGCCAGTGCGCGGCCAGTGGCCGTCGCAGGGGTACCAGCCGGCGTCCATCCACCAGTAGTCCAGCGGCACTCCGGCCTGCAGGTACCGGCTGATGAAGTCCTTCTGGTTCTCCTCGGTGGCCTGGGTCATCTCGTTGAACTGCAGCGACGTGCCGCCGAAGAGCAGCGGCGGCGGCAGCTTCCCCCCCTCGACCCGCGGCACGTTGTAGGCCAGCATCCAGCGGCGCCACAGGTTCTGGGCGCGGTCCAGGTCGTCACCCTCCCAGCGCAACAGCGCCATGAGCGGGCCGCGGATCTGCTCGCCGGGGCGTAACACGAGGTTGACCTGCTGCTGGCCGGCGGCGAAGCGCAGCTCGCCGTTGGCGCTGCGGATGAAGGTGGCTTCCCACTGCCCGGGCCAGCCGACGGCGATCATCAGGCCGCCGTAGAGGGTGCGCAGGTTGAAGTACGGGAAGGCGCGGTTGCTCCCCCGCCCGCCCACAGGGGCGATATGCTCCTCACAGCCGGGCGGCAGGTCGAGCACATAGGGCTCGTAGCCGTGCACGGAGTAGTAGTCGCCGGTCACCGAGTGGATCGCCAGGGGCGCGTCGGGGGGCGCGGGGACGAGCAAGTCGCCACCGTGGAAGTCCGTGATCGGCGGGGTATCGCGGTCGCCGGTGTTGGCGAGCCACACCGTCCACTCCACGACCGGGAAGTCGGGGTAGGTGCGGCACACGACGCGCACCTGCAGGCCGCTGTTGGGGTCCTGCCAGGTGTGTTCGGACTGCTCGCCATCGGCCGAGTGCTTCGATACGCAGGGCCACAGGGCGAGGAAGTCGTCCGAGCACTGCCGCCCGTAGAAGAACGAGAACGGGGACAGCAGCCCGCCGTCGGCCTCGCCAATGGCGCGGCCGACGCCGCTGCCGTGGAGCGTGCGGGCGCGGGCTCGCGCCCGGTCCATCTCCGCAGGCGTCGGGGCGATGAGGTCAGGCGTAGACATGGCACACCTCCCAGGATCGCAGACGCAGCAACTGCCGTTGCCGTACGGAGCGCGGCTCTCCAGAGCCGCAGAGGCCCTGCAGACCGCCCTACAGCTTCTCCAGCCAGCCGTCCTTCAGTTCCGCGCCCCAGCACTGCGGGTGGCCGTTACGACGCGCGCCGAAGATCAGCCACTTGTTGTCGGCCGTCAGGTACGGGTGGGCGTGCGCCCACTGGCCGCCGTCATACTCCGTGCGGCTGAAGCACGCCCGTGCGTACTTGCCCGAGGCGAAGCTGCCCACATAGATGGGGATGCCCGGCTCGCCCGTGTCGCAGACCCAGTACTTTGCATCGCGCGACACGCTGATGTGCCCGAAGCGCAGCGGGCCAGCGTACACCGGCGTGGCCTGCGCGTCACCCACCTTGCCCCGCCAGATGTTCCCCTTGCTGTTGGCATCCGTGCCGGTGGAGAAGAAGATCTCGGAGGTGTTGCCGATCCAGGCCTCGTGGCCGGTCGGGCGCAGCGTGTACGGCTGGTCGGCCGGGAAGGACTTCTCGCCCCCGCCGATCTCCAGCTCCGACAGCAGTACCACCTTGACGCCCGGCACCTGGTTGAGCTGGATCAGCACGCGGTTGCGGCCATCGCGCGAGAACTGCTCGTGCTTGGCGTGATAGCCCGGCTTGTCGAGCAGTACGCTCCACTGCTTGGTCTGCAAGTCCAGCAGATGCACCTGCGCCGGCGGGGCGGGCGCATCCGCAGCGGCGCCCTCGGGCTTGGGCGGCACGACACTGACCGCATAGTAGCGGTGGTCCGGCGACACGGTGCCATAGCTGTAGCCGCCCCGGTCCGGCGGCAGTTCGGCCACGTTCTCGATCTGCAGCGTCAGGTAGTTGCACCGGCGCAGCATCTTCTTGCCCTCGACCGTCTGGGCGTAGTACAGCCACTCGCCCCAGGCGTGGAAGGCCGGGAAGGGCACCTTGCCCGAGAGGATCTCGTGCCGGGAGCCGTCCTGCAGGTCGAGGATGGCGAGGCTGCCGGGGAGCTTGTCGGTCTTGTAGTAGCGGATGGCGATGCGCCGGCCGGTGGCGTCGCCATAGGGCTGCTCGCCATAGATGTTGTCGGCCGGCCGCTCATCGGGGCCGAGTACATACACCTGCGCCCCGCTGTCGGGGTCCACTTCCACGGGCTGTCCGAGCATGTTCGCATTCCCTCCGGGTTGCGCGCCGGCGGCGCCGGCGATCAGGCAGGCAAGGGCCACGACGTAGTACACGATGCACCTCCGGGCGTGTCAACCCGGTAGCATTCGGCACCGAGGCGCACGCCCCCTTCCCCCTCCGCAGGCAGGAGCGGCGGCCCCACGGACGGAAGATAGCTGCGGCCACTTGTGCCATGCAACAGGAGTCTGTCATGCGCTACGCCAGCCTCTGCTGTCTGCTGCTTGCCGCCGTTCCGGTCGTGGCCCAGCCTCCCCCGGCGCTGCGGAGCGCCCTGGGGGCGGTCACCAACGGCGACTTCGCGCAACTGACCGACGACGCGAAGGGCTTCGCCGGCTGGCAGTTCAGCATCTCCCGAGACGCCGTCGTCAGCCTGACGGTGGACCGCACCGGCGGGCGGGGCGGGGGAGCGGCCGCGCTCTTCCACGACGAGTCGCCCATGTCGCCGCACGTCTACGGGCGCTTCAAGCAGACGGCGAAGGTGCTGCCGGGCATGGGCTACCGGCTGTCGTGCTGGTGCAAGGCCGAGAAGGCCGCCGGCGGCAACCACTGGACTGACTGGAAGAGCTATAGCCTCGGCCTGCCGGGCGGGACGTACGACTGGCAGCGGGTGGAGCGCCGCTTCGAGACCAAGCCCGACCAGACGGAGCTGGACCTGGGCCTGAACATCGTGGACGTCACCGACCGGCTCTGGGTCGATGACATCGAGCTGCTCCCGGACCTGTCCATGGTCAAGGCCCGGGGGGCCTGGCTGGGGTTCTGGAGTACTCCGGTGGTGGACGCCGATCGTGAGGAGCTGAAGTGCCGCGTGTGGGTCGCGGGCGCGCCGGAGGGGGCGAAGCTGCGCGTGCAGGTCACGGCCGGCGCCGAGCAGTTGGGGCGGCTGGAACTCGTCCCGGCCACTGACGGTGAGGTGGCTGGTAGCCTGCGACTCACTCCCCCGGCGCAGAGGCGCGGGCAGGTGGTAGCGTCCCTCATCGCGCCCACCGGCCGCACCCTCGTGAAGGCCACTCGTCCGGTGGACATCGCCAGCGGGCGGTACGTGAAGACGCGTCTGGAGCAGGCGCGGCAGCAGGCGGCAGCCCTGGCCGAGGCCATGCGGGGCTGGGAGCGCCGGGGCCTCCCGACCGACTACCCGCGCGTGACGGCGACGGTCGCTGAGAACTTCCTGCCGTGGATCGAGGGTGACATCCGCCAGGGCAACATGAAGCTTGCCGCCCAGGAGCTGGACGAGCTACACGAGGCGCTGGCCGCGGCGCTGCAGCAGTGCGCCGAGCCGCCGCCCGTCGAGGCCCTGACCGTGCCCCGCTACGCCGGCGGCCCCATTCGCATCCGGGGCGGGCACTTCGCTGCCCGCGTGCGCTGGCCGAACGGCCACGCGGAGTCGCGCCCGGTCTTCTTCATGGGCTACGGGCATTTCGCGGCGGTCCGGCGCGACCTGGAGAAGTTCCCCGCCTACGGGCTGAACATCATCCAGGTCGAGTTCGGCCCCAGCAGCGTCGTCCGGCCCGACTTCACCTGCAACATGGCTGCCGTGGATGACTTCGTCAAGCTGCTCGATCGCGGCGCGCAGGCCGGCGTGGCCGTCAACCTGCTGCTCTCGCCCCACTACTTCCCCCAGTGGGCTTACGACAGGTGGCCCGAGATCGGCGGCGTGAACGGCGGCTTCATCCGGTTCGACGTGGACGCCCCCCAGGCGCGCCGGATTGAGGAGGCCTTCCTGCGGGCGGTCATGCCGCGGCTCATCGGCCACCCGGCGCTGCACAGCCTCTGCCTGAGCAACGAGCCGGTATACGTCAGCGCCCCCAAGAGCGCCCACAACCTGCGTCTGTGGCGCGAGTGGCTGCGCCGGCGCCATGGCGACATCGCCCGCCTCACCGCGCTGTACGGCACGCAGTACGGGAGCTTCGACGAGGTCCCGGTGCATCCGTTCGACGACCTGCGCGAGAGCCCGCAGCTCTACGACTGGGTGACCTTCAACAACGAGCGCTTCGCAGCGTGGCACCGCTGGATGGCTGACATCATCCACGAGCTGGCCCCCGGCCTCCCGGTCCACGCCAAGATCATGAACCTGCCCTTCAACCGCGGCACCATCGTGTGCGGCAATGATGTCGAGCAGTTCTGCGACCTGTCGCAGATTGCCGGCAACGACTGCGCCAACAACGTCTCGCGCCACGTAGACGGCCGCTTCACCAACGAATGGCGCAGCGAGTACCGCTACTACGACCTGCTGCGCTCGATGCGCGGGCAGCCGGTGTTCAACTCCGAGAACCACGTCGTGCCCGACCGCGACTGGGGCCCGGTGCCGGGGATGCACATGCGCAACCTCATCTGGGAGGGCGCCGTGCACGGCCTGGGGGCCAGCACCATGTGGGTGTGGGAGCGCAACACCACCGACCCGCGCAGCGACTTCGCCGGCAGCGTCATGCACCGCCCGGGCCTGTGCGATGCCCACGGCCGGGCCGCGCTGGACCTGATGCGCCTGGCGCCCCAGGTCACGGCCCTGCAGGACCAGCCCGCCCGCGTGGCGATCGTCTACTCCACCGCCAGCATGGTGTGGAACCAGCGCTACCCGTCGCTCGTGACCGCGGCCTACGAGGCGGCAGCCCGCCTGGGGGAGAAGGTAGACTTCCTGACCTGGCGGCAACTGGCGAGCGGCGAGGGCGACCGGGTGCAGGCCCTCCTCCTACCCGGCGTGACGCACCTGGAGGAGGAGGGCGTGCGGGGCCTGCGAGCCTTCGCGGCCCAGCCGGGCAAGCAGCTCATCGCGCTGGGCGACGGCTGCCTGGCGACCGACGAGTACGGCCGCCCGCGCGACCTGGCCGGCCTGCCGGTGGTGACGCTGGACGCCGGCGATGGCCCCACCCTCCCGGCCCGCCTCCGCGCGGCGCTGAAGCTCGACTGGCCGGTGGCGGTCACTGAGAACGGCCGCCCGACGACCGCCTGCACGTTCCGCTGGGCGCAGGCACGCGGGCGCTGGCTGGTGGATGTCTGCAACACCTCGCCCGACCCGGTACGGGTCCGCGTATCCTGCGCCGGAGCGAAGCATCTGACGAACTTGTTCACCAGCCGCCAGATCACCGGCGATGTCGAGCTGCGACCCATGGAGCCGGTGCTGATCGAGGCACGCTAACACTGCCGTTGCCGTCGCCGTCCCCCCTCTCCCTACCGCGCTCGCGGGCGAGCGCAGGAGGGGGTAGGGGGTAGGCCGCCGTTCGACTTCCAGGAGACCCACCATGCACACTCTCCGGACTCTCGCCGTCGCCGCCCTCCTTCCCGTGGCCTTCGCCTACGGCAAGCCCGCGCCCGTGACGCTCTACGTGGCCCCGCGCGGCAATGACGCCAACGCGGGTACGCGCGAGCAGCCCTTCGCGACCCTCCAGCGCGCCCGGGACGCCCTGCGCGAGTTGCGCGCCAAGGGCGCCCTGCCCGGCGGGGCGCGCGTGCTTGTGCGCCAGGGAACCTACCACCTCGCCGAGCCCCTTGTACTCGGGCCGGAGGACTCGGGCGCGGAAGACGGCGAGATCGTCTATGCCGCCATGCCCGGCGAGCGGGTGCTCCTGAAGGGCAGCGTGCCGCTCGGCGGCTGGAAGCTCTGGCGTGACGGCATCTACCAGGCGTCCGTGCCGGAGGCCGCCTTGCAGGGCGGGCGCTTCTGGCAGCTCTACTACCGGGACCAGCGACAGGTGCTCGCCCGCGTCCCCAATGCCGATCCGCAGCACCCGCGCAGCGGCGGCTTCCTCTATGTCCCCACTGTCGTCGAAAGGGAGAGCAAGACGCTGCTGTCGTACAACCCCGACAAGCTCGACCCGACCAAGTGGACCAGGCCGACCGAGGTGCGGGTCCACATCTGGTCGTGGCTGAACTGGAACCGCAGCATCGTCCCGGTCAAGTCCGTGGACGCCGACAAGCATGTCATCACCCTCGGCTCGCCCTGCAGCTACATGATCAGCCGGGGGAACCGCTACTTCGTCGAAAGCGCGCTCGAGGAGCTGGATGCGCCGGGCGAGTGGTACCTCGACGTTGCGGCGAAGGTCGTCTACTTCTGCCCGCCTGACGGCCAGGACCCGGGCGCGAACGTCTCGGTCCCGGTGCTCGGCAACCTGATCGCCTTCCAGGGTGCCAAGACTCCCGACCGCTTCGTCAGCGCCGTGCGCTTCAGTCGCTTCGATCTGGCTGAGGCGCGTGGCAGCCTCGTCACCTTCAGCGTCGCGGATCACTGCACGCTCACCGCGAGCAACCTGCACCACTGCGGCGGCACGGCCGTGACAATGCAGGACCGCGCCCATCACAACGCCATCCGCGGCTGCGACATCGCCCACGTGGGCGGCGGCGCCGTCTCGCTCGACGACGTGCGCGACTGGACCCACAGCCCGGAGGGCAAGCTGCATCACAACGTCATTGACAACAACCATGTGCACGACGTAGGCGAGTATGGCGACGCCTGGGGCGCCATCCGCATGAACCCCGGCTGCGGCGGCAACTGCAGCTATGCCAACGTCGTGTCGCATAACCTGATCCACGACACGCCGCGCCAGGGCATCAGCTTCAACGGCATGGGCAACATCGTGGAGTACAACGTCGTCCACCACACCAACCAGGAGCAATCCGACACCGGGGCCATCGGCATGGGCTCCCGCGATATCTATGAGCGCGGCAGCATCATCCGCTACAACTATGTCCACGACACCGGTGGCTACAACATGGTCCGCCCCGGCGTGTGGGAGTACCCGCACTACTGCTGGGGGATCTACCTGGACGACTACACCTCCGGCGTGCACGTCTACGGCAACCTGGCGGTGCGCACCTACCTGGGCGGCGTGATGGTCCACGGCGGGCAGGACAACGTGATCGAGAACAACATCATCGTGGACGGGCAATCCCAGCAGATCCAGTACGCGCCGATTGACAGCCTCACCAGCGGCCGCACGCCCGGCCACCCCGATGAGAGCATGTGGCTGATGACAGGCACCCGCTGCGTGCGCAACATCTTCGCCTACTCCGACCCGAAGGCCAAGCTCGCCGCCGGCCGCAAGTGGGAGCAGGCCATCGCCGAGTCCGACTACAACCTGATCTGGCATGCCGGTGAGCCGATCACGCTTAACCTGCCCGACGTGGCCGACGGCGACTACTGGGCTGCGTGGCGGAAGCTCGGCTTTGAGCAGCACTCCGTCATCGCCGACCCCAAGTTCCGCGACGCCCGGCATGACGACTACCGCCTCAAGCCCGACTCCCCGGCGCTCAAGCTCGGCTTCAAGCCGCTGCCCTTCGAGCAGATGGGCCTCTACAAGTCGCCGGACCGGGCCACCTGGCCCGTGAGTGACGACCAGTGGCGCGAGGAGCACATTCGCTATCCCGAGGGCGACCCGGCCCTGCAGCCCGTCAAGCCCCGTCCCGCTGCGCCGACGCTCAAGGCCACCCGCCGCGCCACCCCGCCCGTCATTGACGGCCGCGTCGAGACCCCCGAGTGGAACTGGACGCCGGAACTGACCGCAACCGTCGTGGCGCTCTCGATGGGCGACGGCCCCGGCAAGCAGCCCAGCCGCGCGTTCGTGACGCACGACGCCGAGGCGCTATACGTCGCGCTCATCAACCAAGTCAGCGACAGCAGCAAGGTCATCACGGGCGGCGGTACGTGGGGGCAGGACGACGGGGCAGAGATCTGCTTGCAGGATGTCTCGGGCACCAAGCCCGGCCCCGTGTTCATCATCCAGGGCTACCCGTCGGGCAGGCACGAGAGCAAGCCCGATGCGGGCGCCCCGCCCGAGGCGGTGGCCCGGGTGGCGCAGGCGACGCGCTATGCCGCCACCATCGGCGACGGGCAGTGGACGGGCGAATGGCGTATCCCCTTCGCCGCCCTCGGCGTGGACCCGACCAGGACACAAAGCCTGCTGTTCAACATCGGCGTGCTGAAGAAGGCGGAGCGGGAGTGGATTGCCTGGGTGAGCACCGGCGGTGCTCCCTGGCACATGGAGTTGGCCGGCAAGTTGCTGCTCGCGCCCTGACCGTCCGAGTGCCCTGTCAGGAACGAACCGATAGGCCGGGCGCCGTTGTAGGGCGGGGGCTCGTACCCCGCCTGCCGTTTGGGTAGTGCCATGCGGGGCGGGGTACAAGCCCCCGCCCT
>JAJFUB010000024.1 GCA_021372615.1 bacterium
CGGCGACCCAGCTGCCCCACGAGGTCGAGCCTCCAGGGGTCAAAGACGGCCTACCGCGCACCACTCCCGTCGGAGCGCCGCCCGAGCAAGATGTCTGACTCTGTCAAAGTGCCCCGGTTCCAATATACAAGGGGTGAGGACGCCGTTAGGAGCGGGGCTCTCCAGAGCCGCACGTCGTTCGGGCCTGCGGCCAACCGTCCTGCGGACGGTGGTGGTTGGTGGTCAGCCTGATCCCCGGCGCTGAAGCGCCGGGCTGTGGTACGGCCCTGCGGGCCGCCGAGCGTCCTGCGGACGCGAACTGGCGGCGGCAGACAACGAGATTACGCACGGGATTTGGCCGAGAGGTCTCTTCGCACCTCCTGAGGCACTGGCGCATCGATCTGGGAACGTGTCACGATCCCCAGAGAAGTGTTGCGGCGAAGGTTGGCGCACGAGTACAATACCGGCAGACGCCGACAAACCGCATGGGGGCACCCCACGATGGGCAGCACCGACTCCTGCGAAGAACTACCCATAGACTGCCACCTGCAGCACATTGGCCAAGGCACACTCATCTGTCGCGGCGCCGCTCAGGGCGATCACCGTACAAACGAGGTCACGTCCGAGATCTGCGCCGCTTGCGACGTCGGTAAGATATTTCGGGAAGTCGGGTGTGACGCCTCGACCGCCAAGATCTTGGTTTGGCGAATGGGCGGCGGATCACAGGCCGAGGTGGACAGCATACTGTGCGTTCGCCGCAAGCGCGAAACGAGTCTCGAGTACTGTCGAACATGCGACATTGTCGTTGCTCCAACGACACGCACGGCGGTAACGGGCGCACGCGGCCTGTTCGCCGACCAGGACTTCTATACTGCATATCAGGATCTCGAGAAGGCGCGGCAAGCCATCCGCGACGGCAAGCTCGACGACAGCATCACGGCTAGCGTCGCCTCTCTGGAAAGCACCATGCGTGTGTGCCATGAGCGCTTCGGTGCGTCGCTGCCAGACAGCAAGGACGTGACCGGGCTCTGGAAATCCACCCGCGAACTGCTTCGGCTGCAGGAGTATGCAGAGGAGACCGGTCCGATTGGGCTGCTGAACACGCTTGCCGGAGCAGTGGGTCAGCTCGGCAATGTGCGGAACCAACTCAGCGACGCTCACGGCAAGGGGGTCGTGCCTCCCACAGTAACAGAAGCAGTCGCCGAACTCGCAATCACGACCAGTGCCGCACTCAGCACGTTCATCGTGCGATGTTTTGCCGCTCGGGAAAAGGAGCGTGCCGCCGATGGAGATTGAGGTTAGTCTGCCCCTCGACGATGGTCATCTGCGGCGACAGTGTCCCTTCTGTCTCCGCCAGTTCAAGGTGTTCATTCCAGAGGACGAAAGGGAATCATACGCCGCGTCGGCTCTCGAGCGCCAGCTAGTGGATGTAGGAGCGGAACCGACGTCACAGGACGAGGGAGGTGAGGAGACCGCCCTGCATTGCCCCTATTGCGGACAGCAGGCAGGCAGTGGCGACTGGTGGACGCTCGAGCAGGTTGACTACTTCACCACGCTGGCCCACAACGTCGTCGCGAAGATGATCAACCGCGAACTGATCGGACCCATGAGGCGGACCTTCTCGGGAGCCCACGGAGGCGGGCTGAGCATCGAGTTCAAGGGCCACGATATTCCCTCACAGGAGACGTGGATAGCGCCCGAGAGCGATGACATGCTGACACGTGTCTTGCCGTGCTGCGACCTGAGTATCAAGATCGAGCATGACTGGGTGGAAGCAGTACATTGCCCCGAGTGCGGCTTTCCTCATAGGCCAGAATAGCAGTCTGCGAGCGCCGACGAGTGCACCTGATCCTCGACTCGGCAGCGCCTACAACCCCTCCTGCAACTCCTTCAGCAACAGGAGCGCCTCCACCGGCGTCAGCGTGTCCACGTCCACGTGCTTGAGCTTCTCGACTACCGGGTGCGGGGCGGACTCGAAGAGGTGAAGCTGCATGGGCGGGGCCACCTGCTGCGTGGCCTGCTTGCTCGGGGCCACCGCCAGGTCCTCCTGCTCGATGGTGCGCAGGACCTCCTTGGCGCGCGCGATTACCTCCTGCGGCAGGCCCGCCAGGCGCGCAACCTGGATGCCGTAGCTGCGGTCCGTGCCGCCCTCGGCGATCTTGCGCAGGAACGTGATGTGGTCGCCCTCCTCCTTCACCAACACCCGCAGGTTGCGCACCCGCGGCAGGATCTCCACCAGCTCGTTGAGGTGGTGGTAGTGCGTGGCGAAGAGCGTCTTGGCGCCGACGTGGCGGATGATGTACTCCGCCACCGCCCAGGCGATGGAGAGGCCGTCGAAGGTCGAGGTGCCGCGGCCGATCTCGTCCAGGATGATGAGGCTGCGGTCGGTGGCGTTGTGCAGGATGTTCGCGGTCTCGGTCATCTCCACCATGAAGGTGGACTGGCCGGTGGCGAGGTCGTCGCTGGCGCCCACGCGGGTGAAGATGCGGTCCACGAGGCCGACGCGCGCGGACTTGGCCGGCACGAAGCTGCCCATCTGCGCCATGAGTGTGATGAGCGCCACCTGGCGCAGATACGTGGACTTGCCGGCCATGTTCGGGCCGGTGAGGATGAGCAGTTGGCTGGCGTGGCAGTCGAGGTGGGCGTCGTTGGGGACGAAGGCCTCGTGGGAGGGGTCACCGACCCCGAAGCGGCGCCGGTCGGGGTCGGTGACCCCTCCCACGACGGCCGGGGCCGACTGCTCCACCACCGGGTGGCGGCCGGCCACGATGTGCAACTCATCCCCCTCGACGATCTCCGGCTGGTTGTAGCCGTACTCGACCGCCGCCTGCGCCAGCGAGCACAGCACGTCCACCTGCGCCAGGGCCCGGGCGGTCGCCAGGAGGGCCTCGGCATGGGTCGCGGCCTCGGTGCGGACCTGGACGAACAGCTCGTACTCCAGGTCGCGGCTGCGCTCATCGGCGCCCAGGACCTTGTTCTCCCATTCCTTCAGTTCCGGTGTGATGTATCGCTCCGCATTGGCCAGGGTCTGCTTGCGGTTGTAGTCGTCGGGGACGAACTGCACAAAGCTCTTGGTGACTTCGAGGTAGTAACCGAAGACCTGGTTGAAGCCGATCTTGAGGTTCTTGATGCCGGTGCGGGCGCGCTCGCGGTCCTGGAGTTCGGCGATCCACTCGCGGCCGTGGGCGGCGGCGTGGCGGAGTTCGTCCAGGTCCGCCGAGAAGCCCTCGCGGATGAGCCCGCCCTCGGTGATCGTGACGGGCGGATCGTCCGCCAGGGCGCGGGCGAGGAGGTCCGAGAGACCGTCGAGGGCGCCTGTGGGAGCGCTCACCGACTGCGCTACCTCCGCTGTGGGAGCGGTCACCGACCGCGACCCGGATGTCTCCCCGGTCGGGGTCGGTGACCCCTCCCACATCCCTCCGGTCGGGGGCTCCGTCAGTCCCCTCAGTAGCTCCCGCAGCAGTTCCGCCTGCGCACCGGCCAGCTCCTGCCGCAACTCCGGCAGGCGCTGGAGCGACAGGCCCAGGGCGCGCAGGTCGCGGGCATTGGCCGTGCCGGCGGTGACGCGGCTGGTGAGGCGCTCCAGGTCGTAGATGCTCCGCAGATGCTCGCGGAGGGCATCGGCCAGCACGCCGTCGGCCACGAGGTTGCCCACGGCCGCCAGGCGGCGCTCAATGCGCTGCCGGTCCAGCAGCGGCTGCACCACCCAGTCCTTGAGCAGCCGCGCGCCCATCGGGGTCTTCGTCTTGTCCAGCAAGTGCACCAGCGTCGCCTGCTTGCCCCCGCGCAGGCTCTCGGTCAGCTCCAGGTTGCGCCGCGTGGTGGCGTCAATGAGCATGAACTGGCTGGTGGAGTACACCGACAGGCCGGTGAGCTGCGGCAGGGCCTGCAGGTGGGTGGCCAGCAGGTAGCGCAGGGCCTGGGCGGCGGCGGCGATGCCCGCCGGGCGCCCCTCGAGGCCGTAGCCCAGCAGGCTGTCCACGCCGAAGTGTCGGCAGAGCTGCTCGGCGTCGGACAGCAGTTGCGGCTCCTCGTCGGGGAGGGTGGTGATGGCCACACCCTCCAGCGCCCCCAGGGGCGCGGACAGAGGGTCGTCACCCGCCAGGATGATCTCAGCCGGGGCCAGACGGCGGATCTCGTCGAGGGCGGGAGCAAAGGGGTTATCGGTGGGCGGGTCAACTGGGAGCGCGGGTGTGCCGTTCCCCCCCTCCCCCGTGGGGAGGGGGCCGGGGGGTGGGACGGCTTGCCGGCTGGAAGCCGGCGCTCCTGCGGCGACCTCCGTCACCAGGAAGTCCCCCGTCGAGACATCCACCGCCGCAATCCCCGCCGCCTCGCCCCGCGTGGCGACTGACACCAGGAAGTTGTGGTCATCGGGCGGGAGCAGTTCGTCCTCGGTCAGGGTGCCGGGTGTGACGACCCGAGTCACCTGGCGCTTGACGAGGCCCTTAGCCTGCCGGGGATCCTCCATCTGGTCGCAGATGGCCGCCCGGAAGCCCTGCTCGACCAGCATCCGCAGGTAGCGATCCAGGGCGTGGTGGGGCACGCCGCACATGGGCATGCGCTTTTCGCCCGAGTACTTGCGGGAGGTGAGGGTCAGGCCCATGGCGCGGGCGCCGATTTCGGCATCCTCGCCGAACATCTCATAGAAGTCGCCCATGCGGAAGAGCAGGAGCACGTCGGGGAAGTCGCGCTTGGCCTGCGCCCATTGGCGATACATGGGGGTGAGATCAGAGTCTGGGGGCGGCAAGGGGGCGGCCTCCGGGGTTCTTTCGGCTCAGTCTCCCCATTTTACGGCATTCGGGGGACAGGTCAAGCCGGCGCGGCGGAACGGGAGCGGCAGAGCACTTGACGGCCCACAGGAGGAAACCGGCAAGATGCAGCGAAGAACACGGACAGACACGCCCATAGGAGGCCCACCATGGGACGACATGGTTTCACGCTCATCGAGTTGTTGGTTGTGATCGCCATCATCGCCATTCTGGCAGCCATCCTCTTCCCGGTCTTCGCCAAGGCTCGTGAGAAGGCGCGCCAGGCGTCCTGCCAGAGCAACATGAAGCAACTCGGCATCGCCTTCGCCATGTACATGCAGGACTACGACCAGAAGACGCCGGACTGCCGCTACCCGCAACCGGCCATCAACCCGGACCCGTACAACCCCTCGGTTCTCATCTGCTACACCTGGGCTGAGGTCACACTGCCGTACGTGAAGAACCAGCAGATTCTGTTCTGCCCCAGCCAGGGCTACAAGCAGAGCTACACCAGCCACCCGGTGCGCATCTACAGCTACGCGCGGCAGCTGGGGTACTTCTATGGCGACGCTGGCCACAACACCCAGCCCTGGTGCATCACTGACACGCAGATTCCCCTGCCGGCGGAGACAGTGAACGTCCAGGAGTCGGACAGTTGCGCGCGGCCGGGGCCACGGTATATCCACTGGCCCGGGCCGGATGTGAGCGTGCCGTGGGCCAACGACGGCTACGCCCCCAGCATGCGCCACAACGATGGCTCCAATCTGCTGTTCTACGACGGCCACGTGAAGTGGGCCGGACGGTATAACATGCCGGCCAAGTACTGGTCCATCGAGGCCGACTGACGGCCTCTGTGGCATCATTGCGCTCTCCTCGCGGCGCAGGCGACATGCCTGCGCCGCTGTCTTTGCAGGTCTGCCCGCTCCCCTCGCGAACCTTCCCCCGTCGCACCACACTCCCGACACGAGGCCTCCTTCCGATGTATTCCCTGCAGCCCCTGAAGCTCATTGCCTGGCACGCAATCAAGCACGACCCGCGCTGCATGGCGCGGCTGGAACGGATGCTGGACGCGCTCGGACGCTCCGCCGGCGAAGTCGTCTGGGCCGAGCCGCAGAACCTGGCCGAGGTCACCCAGGAGCTGGTCTCCGGCTGGCCCCCCAAGGAGATACCCGAGGGGGTGTCGCTGGGGTTCATGCGCCCGCTCGTCTTCACCACCGGCTGGCTGGAGGACGAACTGCCTGACCCCGACGAGACGCTGCTATCCTGGCCCGACAACACCCCCAAGAGCGTCGCCCAGCAGATCATGGGGCACTACAAGCCCATCGGTGAGTACCACCCCTACCAGCGGGACCAGGAGCAGAACCGCGTGTGCTGGCCGACCTTCGACTTCTGCACCATGTGCGGCTGCCCGCATGGCTGCCAGTACTGCGGCCACGGCAAGGACGGCCAGTTCATCACGCTGTCGCTCAATGTCGAGGACTACATGGACGTGGTGGTGCCGCGCAGCATCGCCATGCGGCCCTGGCAGAAGTGTTTCCGGCTGATCGGGTGGAGCGCCGACCAGATCACCGTCGAGCCCGAGTACGGCGCCTTCGACCTGTTCACCAGGAAGCTGGCCGAGTACGACCGCTACGGCTACTTCCACTCCGCCGGTCCGAACGTGGACTGGATCGCCGACCTGGAGCGCAAGGATCGGCTCATCGGCATCTTCAGCGTGACCGGCGCTCGCGTCGCCGAGGCCTTCGAGCCGGGGACCGGCGACCATGCCTACGCGCGCTTCGAGGCGGGCCGCAAGCTCAACGCCATGGGCGTGCCGGTACGCTACAAGTTCAAGCCCATGATTCCCATCAAGGGCTGGCGCGAGGACTACGCGGCGGCCATCGAGCACATGATGAAGGTCTCGCAGCCCGAGTCGGTGGGCTTCTGTGTCATCATGTGGATGGGCCTGGAGGCGCTCGGGCAGCGTATCCCGCTGGACGCGCTCGATCCGGCGTATGTCGAGGCGGCCCGGCAGGCCGCCGACGAGATGGAGGGCAATGTCTGCGCCCCCTTCCCCCACGCGGTCCGCAAGGAGATCTACCAGTTCCTGATCCGCGAAGTGCGCAAGTACGACCCGCAGGTGCTGCTTTACATCAGCACCGAGAGCCGAGAGATGTGGACCGAGCTGGCCGACGAACTGGGCCAGAAGCCGAACAAGTTCTTCTGCGGGTGCAGCCCGGTGGCGTTGCCGGGGCGGAAGCTGAGCCCGTCCGAGGGCTGCCCGCACTCGACGTTCACACCGCTGGAAGATGATGACGACAAGGGCGGAGGCGCGACATGTCCAAGATGACGGCTGTGCTGCTGCCACTATGCCTGTGGGTCGCGGGAGGCGCCGTGAGGGCCGAAGTGACCGTCTACGTCTCGCCGGGGGGCAAGGACACCGCCCCCGGCACGCTGCAGGCTCCGCTGGCGACGCTGCCGGCGGCGCAGGCGAAGGTGCAGGCCCTCGTCGCGGCGGGCTTGACCCAGCCGGTCAAGGTCGTGCTGCGTGGCGGCACCTACCGCCTCACCGCGCCTCTGGTCTTCACGCCTCAGGACTCGGGCACGAACGACTGCCCGGTCACATGGACGGCCTACGCGGGCGAGCAGGCCGTCGTTGACGGCGGGCGCGTCATTGCCGGGTGGCGGCAGAACGGCAAGCTGTGGGAGACGACGATCCCGCAGGTCGCCGCCGGGGAGTGGGGCTTCAACCAGCTTTTCGTCAACGGCCAGCGGCGACAGCGTGCCCGCATCCCCAATGAGGGCTTCCTCCAGATCGCCGGCACGTTCCCTGCCGACCGCGACCCCAAGACCCCCAATGACCCCCGCGCCAACAGCGCCTTCATCTTCAACCCGGGCGACATCCGGCCCTGGACGCACCTGAGCGACGCCCTGGTCGTCGTGCATCACTCGTGGGAGACTTCGCTGCACCGCATCAAGTCGGTAGACACCGAGAAGAGCATCGTCGAGTTCACCGGCCCGGCGGCCTGGCACTTCCGCTACTTCGGCCCCAAGCGGCGCTACTACATCGAGAACGTGTACGAGGGCCTCGACGCGCCGGGCGAGTGGTATCTGAACCGCGAGACCGGGGTGCTGTCATACGTGCCCATGCCCGGCGAGACACCCGGCAAGACCGAGGTCGTTGCACCCGTGGCGACGGAGCTGCTGCGGCTGGCGGGTGAGCCGAAGGTGGGGCTGCCGGTCGAGCACCTGACCTTCCGCAACCTCATCTTCCGCCATGCCGACTGGGTGCTGCCGCCCGAGGGTCACAGCGATGCCCAGGCCGACTGGCGGGCGCCGGGGGCGATCACCTTCACCGGGGCGCGCGACTGCGCTCTGGAGGGCTGTGAACTGGCGCACTTCGGCACCTACGGCGTGGCGTTGCGCACCGGCAGCCAGCACTGCCGGATCGTGAAGTGCCACATCTACGACGGCGGGGCGGGCCTGATCCGCGTGGGCGAGACGGGCATGGCCCCCAGCCCCGAGTTGCGCTGCGAGGGCCACGTCCTGGACAACAACTACCTGCACGACTACGGCGAAGTGTACGCCGGGGCCGTGGGGCTGTGCGTCTTCCAGAGCAGCGACAACCGGATCACCCACAACGAGATCCACGACGGGTACTACACGGGCATCTCGGTCGGGTGGAACTGGGGCACGGGCGAGACGCAGGCTGTGCGCAACCTCATTGAGCACAACCACGTGCACCACGTCGTGAAGGGGCGGCTGAGCGACGGCGGGGCCATCTACATGCTGGGCACCTCACCGGGCACAGTCATCCGCAACAACCTGTTCCACGATGTCTTCGCCTACGAATCGCCGCTGATTGCCTGGGGCATCTACCTGGACGCCCACAGCAACCTCATCACGGTCGAGAACAACCTGGCCTACAACACCTCCAGCGGCAGCCTGATGATGCACAACGGCGGCTTCGGGCACGTCATCCGCAACAACATCTTCACCCGCGCCGCCAACCAGCTCGTGTGGCGGGCCAAGCCCGTGCAGCCGCCCTCGCCGGTCTTCCAGCGCAACATCTGCGTCGTGACCCAGGGCGACCTGTTCCTGCACGACGCCGAGCCGGACACGACGCCCGATCAGGACAACAACCTGTACTGGCGCACGGACAGCAACGAACTGCTGTTCATGCAGGACACCTTTGCGGACTGGCAGGAGCGGGGGATGGACACTCACTCGCTCGTGGCCGACCCGCAGTTCGTGGACCCGGCACACGACGACTACACCCTCAAGCCCACCTCCCCGGCGATCACGAAGCTTGGCTTCCAGCCCTTCGACACCAGCGTCTGCGGCCTGTACGGCGACAGGGCCTGGACCGACCTGCCCCGGCGGCGGAAGTTCCCGCCCACGGTGCTCCCGGCGCCGGCGGGGGACCGCAAGCCCAGCACCATCGCCGAGGACTTCGAGAAGACGCCCGTGGGCCAGCCGGCTGAGGAGGCCTACTACGCCCCCGGCGAGATTGGCGGCGGCAGCATTCTCGTCAGCGACGAGCAGGCCGCCTCGGGCCGGCGCTCGCTGAAGTTCGCCGACGCGCCGGGCCTCAAGAACACCTGGGACCCGCACATGTTCTACTCGCCGTACCAGAACAAGGGCACGGTGCGCGTGCGCTTCAAGCTGTGGGTAGGGCCGGGGGCGGAGCCGTGGATCGAGTGGCGCACCGGCGGCTACCCGTACGGGGTGGGGCCATCGCTGAAGGTGGATGCCCAGGACCAGCTCGTGGCCAATGGCCGGCCGCTGCTGAAGCTCCCGCGCGAGCAGTGGGTCGCGTTCGAGATCACCTGCAAGCTGGGGAAGGAAGCCACGGGGACGTACGACATGAAGGTGGCGCTGCCCGGGGCGCAACCGCAGGACTTCGCGGGTGTCGCGTGCGACGCGAAGTTCAAGCAACTGGCGTGGCTGGGGTTCATCAGCCTCACCAATGCAGCCAGCGTGTTCTACGTGGACGACGTGGTCCTGGAGCCGGTGAAGAACTGACGCTAGTGTCGTGTCCCGCGATTGGCCATGTGGTCCCAGTAGCGCGGGCGGCCCGCCCGCGCGGGCAGGCGAGCCGCCTGCCCTACTGCATAGCCTCTAGCCATCACCGGGACAGCACGCTAGCTCCGCGACAGGAGGGCGTAGCCCCCGGGCGGGATCGTTACTGTCGTGCCAGCGTTCCGCCCGCTGAGCATGTCGTGCAGCGTCACCGGCAGCTTCACCGTCGCCGCCGCCTCCAGGTCGGTGTTGTTCAGCAGGTACGCCCGGCCCTCAACCTCGGTGACATAGCGGTACAGCTTCACCGCGGGCGGCAGGGCGGGCCAGGCGAGGCGCTGCGGGCGCCCGGCCAGGGCCTGCTGCAACGCGGCCGGCTCCAGCGTCACCCGCACCAGCCGCTGCTGTGGGAGGTCCCCCCAGGCGGTGAGGGGCGTGCCGTCAGGCAGCTCCGGCGTCCCCTCGAAGGCACAGAGCAGCGTCCCCCCGTCGCTCACGAACTTCTGCAGCCGCGCGAACTCCTCGTCGCTCAGCACCGGCCGCACACACGCGTACAGCACCACCGAGTTGCGCGGCACGGCCAGCGTGTTGGTGACGCTGTAGTCCAGGTTGGCGTCAAACAGCGTCTGCCAGACCTTGCGCCAGTTCCCCTTCTCGGCCTCGTTCATCTCGACGAGATCGTTGTAGACGAGCGACTCGGGGCACCATACATACAGTAGGGGGGCGCGGCGCAGGCCGCTGGTGGCGTGGGTGAGGCGCGAGGCGTAGAGGACGTTCTTCATCCGCTCCACGCGGTCGGGGCCGACCGTGGGACCGTTGAAGTGCCAGGGCATGACCCGGCTGTTCAGGGCGCTGATGCAGGCCGTGTTCATCGGGCGGTCCTGCACGGCCGTGTGCGCCTCGGGGTACTGGGGCGGCACGATGGTGTCCTGCCCCCCGTACTCCTCGGCGATGCGGATCGTCTCCGCGTACATCTTGCACGAGGCGGGGTTGTCATAGGCCCAGCAGGCGGTCTGCATGCCGGCCTGAGCGAGGGCCGGTGGCCACAGGCAGCCGTGGTTCATCTGCTCGGGGCCGATGTTGCCATTGCCCGGCAGGGACGGGATCGTCTCGACCGGCGCGCCCTTGACCGCCGCCTGCATGAACGCGGCGACCGATTGGAGGCGGAACTGGTAGAAGCGGTAGAAGGCCAGCGTCCGCCCGCGGTCGGGGATCGGCTTGCCGAGCAGGTCGCGGTAGCCCTTCGCCTCGCACCAGCGCTGGAACTCCGCCTGCGCCGGGGCGCTGACATCGCCATAGCGCCCCGCGCCCCACATGCCCCGGGGCTCGTCAATCAGGAAGAACTCGGCGCCGCGCGCCGTCTCCCCCGGGGTCTGCTGCCAGAGCTTCGTGAACGCCGCCCGGGCCTCCGGGGCACAGTTGGACCACACCTTGTCCACCGTCGTCGTCGTGCCGTCGGCGTTGCGCATGAGGTTGAGCGTGATGCCGGTCGTGTCGTTGCCGGGGAAGGCCTCGGCATGGCCGGAGACCGCATGGCCGAAGCCCGCCGCGCGCAACTGGTCGGCAATCAGCTTCTGGTTGGTGGAGAAGCCGTCAAGGCCCATCTCGCGGTAGGCCGCCAGCAGGGCGGACAGGTCGAGCGTGCCGATCTTCTGGGCCAGGCGATCCCACGCCCCCCCGCCGAGGCTCCAGCCCCAGTACGTCCGATAGCCGGGGAGCTTCCGCAGTCGCGCCAGTTCGCTCTGCCAGTACGTCAGGTCCACGCCCTCGGCCGCCAGTTCGCGCTTGGCCTGGGCCCAGTCGGCCAGCAGCGCCTCCTGCACGGCCTGCCAGTTGGCGCGGTAGGTCTCCACTGGCACCGGCCCCTCGGGGTACTGTTTCATCGTCACGGCCAGGTCCTGGCCTGCCGGCAGCGGCTCAGCGGTGACGGCCTCAACGGTGACATACCTCTGCGTGCTGTCGGACCGGAAGCGCAGCTCGATCCGGCCCCCGGGTGCGTCCACGGGGAAGGTGAAGGCCTTGACGGAAGCGTCGGTGCTCACCTCGTCGGCCACGAGGGTGCCGTTGGCCCAGATGGACTGGCCGGGCCGCCCCTCGCCCAACGCCAGGTCACCGATGATGGCCGTGACGGCATAGCGCCCCGGCGGCACCGTGAACACAAAGGTGTTCTCCTCCAGCGACAGCACGGCATCCGAGAGCAGGCTGAACTCCGGGCCGGTCGGGCCCTGCGCCAGGTAGGGGTTGGTCGGCTCGCCCCGGAAGAGGAACGTCAGCGGCGTCTTCGTCCAGCCGAAGGCCTTGCCATCGGCGAGCATGTCCGCGGGCGTGACGCGCGTATGGCCCGGCGCGAGCGGCGTGCTCGGCCCGCCCATGTCGAAGCGCACGCCGTCGGCGGCGGCAAGGGTGGCACAGCACGCGAGCAGGCAGAGGGGCAGAGACCTCGGCATGGGGATCCTCTCCCGGTAGGGTGTTGTACGGTTTCCACATCTGCAACGGGACGGCCTGCAGGCAGGAGACGGGTCATGCCCGTGGCGAAGTACCCGCCAACTCCATGCCCCGAGGCGCAAGATGAGAACTCTCTGCTGGCTGTTGCTGCTGTTCGTGGCCCTGAGCCCCTGCTTCGCCCAGGACTTCCGCCAGGACTTTGAGGCCGACACCGGCGGCGCCTTCTCGTACCACAGGGCCCCCGACGATGTGAAGATCGAGCGCCTGCAGGGCGGGGCGGCGTCGGGGCAGTGGTACCTGCGCGGCGTGCTGCCCGGCCAGAAGAAGCTGGAGGGCCTCGCCCTCACCGCCACCGGTCTGGCGGGGGCGCGCCTGGCGACCGTCACGGCCGCTGTGCGCGGCAAGGGCGAAGTCTGGCTCTGCCTGCTGTCGGGCAACGGCTGGCTCTATGCGCCTACAACCAAGACGCTGAGCGACCAGTGGCAGGACCTCTCCCTCGCCAAGGTCCTCATCGCCACGGACAAGGCCCTGAGCATCTACTTCATCACCCGCGACGTCCAGCCGGGCGCGGTGTTCGAGGTGGACAATGTGCGCGTCTCGACCACGCCGCCAGCGGCGCAACGTGACGCGGCCGTCGGGCCGTGGCGGCTGGAAGCCGAGGACTTCACCCCCACGGGGAAGACCATCGCCCCCGACCCGAAGGCCCTCGGCGGCAAGATGGCCCAGTCCGAGCAGTATGTCAGCCTCGCCGACCTGCCGTGCCCGCGTACGAGCAAGCCCCTGAGCATCGCCTGCCGCGTGCGCAGTGGCGACGAGAAGGACACCTGGCGGCTGGTCACGTGGCAGGGCGGCAACACGCAGTACGTGCGGACGCTCAAGCCCACGCAGACGACGGACTGGGAGTGGCTGACGTTCACCCCGGTCGCCGCCGGAGAGCTGGGCGAGCGCTTCGGCCTCTGCTCGAACCGGGGCCCCGGGGCGCGCGGGTGGGTGTGCGTGGATAGCGTGGTCATCAGCACCCAGGACAACCTGACACCGGAACAGTTGGCCGCGTCGCCCGAGCTGCTCGGGCGGCGGCCGCTGGTGGCGGTCGGCCGGGCCACCGACGGCTTCGGACCCGGGGCTGTCATCAGCGGCTTCATGACCGTGAGCGGCCGCGCCCTGGCCCAGGCGCCCACCGAAGTGCGGCTGGCGTACGATGACGCCGGCCTCAGCATCCGCTTCGACTGCCCCGAGCCACTGCTGGACACCGCCATGCAGCGCCGCCACGAGTTCCTGGCCAAAGTCACGCAGCGCGACGGCGAGGTGTATGACGACGACTGTGTGGTGGTGCTGCTCCAGCCGCAAGGCTCCAGGCGGGTCTATGAGTTCGCCGTCAACGCGCTGGGGACGCTGACCGACGCGGCCGACACCGAACCGGACCTGTGGGAGTCGCGGGATGTGAAGTGGAACTCGCAGGCCACGACCCGAGCCGGCATCGAGGAGAAGCGCTGGTGGGCCGAGCTGCGCATCCCGTGGGCCGACCTGGGCGGCAAGCCGGCGGTGGGGAGCAGTTGGGGGGCGAGCTTCGCCCGCTCCGCCCGGGGGCGCAAGGAGCAGACGGTCTGGAACCTGACCGACAAGGGCATCCACGATCCGGTGGCGCTCGGGACGCTCGTGTTCGTGGACGCAGCGTCGGCGCTGGCCCTGCAGCCCCCGGCGGCTCTGAAGGCGCGGGGCAACGTCCTCCCGCCCCCGAGTACTGACAGCCAGGCCCCCGTCACGAGCTTCGCGGAGGTGCGGTCCGGCGGCGGGACTGCGTGGCACTACGTCTCGCCCTTCGACGTGCCCGCCGACGCGGACCTGCAGACCGCCTACGGCGCGCTCGATGGCGCCAGCCTGCAGCCGCTGGTCCTCACGCCGCTGCTGCCGCAGGGGGTCAAGTCGTCCTTCGCCGACCTGACGCTGGCCTGTGAGGGGCCGTACGAGCTGTTCGTGAACGGGCAGTCGGTCGCCAGCGGCGCGTCCGCCAGCGGCGCCAAGGTGCAGATCGCGCTGGAGAAGGGCCTCAATGTGCTGGCGTTGCGGCTGGCGCAGGGCACGGCAGCCGTCGGCTGCCAGGTCGGCGAGTGGCGCTGCGACGCCTCCGGGTGGAAGATGGCCCCGGCCGACACGAAGGACGCACTCAGCCCCGCCACCGATGAGGGCACATGGACCGCCGCACCGCAGGTGGGGCAGCACCCGCAGCTTGGGCCGGTCGTCGGCGAGCAGGGGAAGGCCCTGGTACTGCGCCGGACGCTCCTGTATGAGAAGACGCGCGTGTGGCCGACGCCGGAGCCGGCCTACACCCTCGCGCAGGGCGTCACTCAGCACCTGGTCTTCCGCACCGAGGGCCTCAAGGGGCGCAAGCTCGACCAGTGGGAGACGTTCCTCGCCGTGCCGCCGGGCTTCGAGGTGCTCGGCAGCACGGGCTTCTACGCCACCAACCGCACCGGCATCCCGAAGTGGACGACAACGCAACTGGGCGAGCAGACGGTGCTGGGCAAGAAGATGCGGGTGGCGAAGATCAGCGCCGACCAGCCGATCGTGCCGGGGCGGCACTACATCATGTCGGAGTTCGAGGCGTTTGTGAAGGCGCCTGCGAACGGCGCCCTACCCCCTGCCCCCTCCCTGAAGGGAGGGGGAACGGCAACGACAACGGCGCCCACCGACTCTGGTTTCGTCTACTGGTCGCAGGCCAATGGCGGCAGCGTGATTGAGGCGCCGCAGACGATCCGCGTGCGAATACTGCCGGAGGTCCGGGGGGCGCAGTGCAAGACGCTGGTGTGGCAGCTATGGGGCGGGTGGCTGTCGAACATGGACGACCTGCCGATGCGCGAGCAGGTCATGGCCTGTGCCCAGAAGGCAGGCTTCAATGACATCGTGGCTGGCGACCGCTGGACGTCGGACAACGCCCCGCGCTTCGGCCTGGAGCACACGGTGGGTATCGGCTTCCAGTCGTGGTCGCTGAATCTGGCGCCCTACCTCAAGGAGCATCCCGACCAGCGCCTCGTGGACGCCAAGGGCAAGGTCAGCGACCAGTACATGTGCATGACGGAGCTGCTCGGCGGCGGCTGGGGCGCCGTGCGCGCCTGCCTGCAGGAGAAGCTCGACACGATCAAGCCGCACACGCTGGACTATGACTTCGAGTACCCGCCCTTCACCAGCCACCACTCGTGCTACTGCGGCCGGTGCCTGAAGGCCTTCCGCGAGTTCGCGAAGCTGTCGGCGCTGCAGACGCTCGACGGCGAGGTCATCCGCAAGCAGTACGGGGCCCAGTGGGTGGACTTCATGGCCCGGCGCGTGGCCAGGATGTTCGGCCTGTTCCGGCAGACCATCCACGAGCTGTCGCCCACCACGAAGTTCAGCACCTACAGCGGCTACGCCACCCCGGACAACGCGGAGCGCTACGGCGTGGACTGGCGGTATGTCGGCCAGGAGCGAGGCTGCGACCGCGCGGGCTGCGGCTACGGCCGGCCCGTGGAGGCCATCACGGCCACGGTAGATGCCCTGCAGGGCATCCCGCTGATCGGCGGATTGCTGCTGACGCCCTATGAGCGGGACATCCTCACGCCGGTCACGGCGCTGACGAAGGCCTGGCTGCTGCGCACGTTGCTCGACAGCACCGGCGGCGTGCTCGTGTACGAGCGCACGGAACTGGACGGGCGAAGCTGGTTGGCGATGGGGGAGACGACGCGGCTGGTGGCCCGGTACGAGCCGGTGTTCCTGAAGGGCAAGCACGTGTCCCTGCCCGGCCTGCCGCCGGCGCAGGTGGAGGCGCTCCAGCATGAGGGCACGACGCTGGTGTGCTTCATGAACCAGAGCAGCAAGCCGCTGAGCCTGAAGGCCGCGTTGCCACGCGATTGGGGGAGTGGGGAGGAGTTCTACGGCGGGCGGAAGCTCAGCGCCGGGGTGACGGTAGAGCTCACGCTGGAGCCGGGCGAGGCGGAGGCGGTGGTGCTACGCCGGTGATCCGGTCCCCATCAGTCGCAGATGCCGGAAGCACCCGCTATAGAAGCGCTTGTCGCGGGTCAGCAGGCGGTCGGCGTGGATGAGGGCGTGGGCGCCGACGAGGAAGTCGGCGATGAGGCGCTCCCTGGGGCCGCCCCGCCGGCGGTAGTTGCCCCAGGCTTCACCCGCCACAGCCGCGCTGTGTTCCGATGAAGGCGCGAAGCAGACATGCAACTGCGTCAGCGTGTCGTCGAGTTCGACGGTGCTGCGGAACAGCGGCCTCAACTCAGCGTAGACCACCTCACAGATGACGAGTCTGCCTGCGCTGTCGGCGTCCTCGAGCGCCAGACGGGCGCGGCGGCGCCAGTCCACATCCGGCGAGAACAGGTCGAACAGGATGCAACTGTCGACTGCCGTGATCATCGGCCGCGGCTCTCCTTGAGGTACTGGTCAATGTCGCCGATCACCCAGCGGTCAGCGAGGTAGCCCTCGTAACGGGCAAACACACTCTCCTTGCCGTTCCGCTTGGTAACCTTGACCCCGTCAGGCAGAAGTTCGAACTCCACCTCGACGCCCTTCATCAAGCCGAGCTGATCCCGAATGGCCTTCGGGATCGTCACCTGCCCCCGCTCACCCACGGCGCTCATGTCATCCTCCGTCGGTATGTACTTCGTACTTCCAGAATCATACCGCGGGCGTCGCGGTCTGTCAACCGTCTGGCGCTACAGCGCCCAGTCCCCGCCGAACGGGCGCTCGCGCAGCCACTGGCGTAGCTCGCGGTGCTCGTCACGCTCCAGGTCGGGGTCGTCATCTACCAGCGCAAAGGCGTCCTCGCGGGCCTGGGCGAGGGTCGCCGTGTCGGCCAGCAGGTCGGCCATGCGCAGGTCCGGCAGGCCGCTCTGGCGGCTGCCGGCCATCTCGCCGGGTCCGCGCCGCCGCAAGTCCTCTTCCGCCACCAGGAAGCCGTCGTTGGTGCGCTCGAGCACCTGCAGGCGCTCGATCACGTCCAGGTCCTTCGCCCCGGTCACGAGCAGGCAGTAGGCCTGGTCGTGGCTGCGCGCCACCCGTCCCCGCAGTTGGTGTAGCTGCGCCAGCCCGAACATCTCCGCATTCATGATGACCATGCAGATGGCGTTGGGGACATCCACACCGACCTCGATCACCGTCGTCGCCACCAGTGCCTCCAGTTCCCCCGCCCGGAAGCGTTCCATGGTCTGCTCGCGCTCCGCGGCGTCCATGCGGCCATGCACCAGCGCCAGGCGCAGGCTGGGGAAGATGCCGCGCCGGAAGCGCTCGTACAGGTCCTGCGCGGCCGCCAGCCGCCGGTTCTCATCCGCCTCGATGATCGGGCAGACCAGGTAGGCCTGCCGCCCGCGCTCGACCACGTCGGAGACCATGCGGAAGGCCCGGCGCTCCTCGCGCAGCGTGAGCAGCTCCGTATGCACCGGTCGGCGGCCGGGCGGCAACTCGTCGAGGATGGAGACATCGAAGTCGCCGTAGGCCGTCAGGGCCAGCGTGCGTGGGATGGGCGTCGCGCTCATGATGAGGACATTGGGGCGCAGACCCTTGCCCACCAGGAGGGCGCGCTGGCGCACCCCGAAGCGGTGCTGCTCGTCAATGACGGCGACGGCGAGGTCGGCGAACTGCACGCTCTCCTGGAACACCGCGTGGGTGCCCACGATCAGCGGAGCCTGCCCCGACGCGATCTGTTCTTGCACCTGGCGCTTCGCCGCGCCGTTGAGGCTGCCCGTCAGCAGCACCGGCCGTACGTCCAGCGGCGCCAGCAGCTCTGTCAGCGTCCGGCAGTGCTGCTCGGCGAGCAGCTCGGTGGGGGCCATCATCACCCCCTGCTTGCCCGCGCGCACCGCAGCCAGCAGCGCCGCGGCCGCTACGACCGTCTTGCCCGCCCCGACATCGCCGTGGATCAGGCGGCTGGCCGCTTCGGGCCGGCACAGGTCGTCGAGCACCTCGCCGATGACGCGCTCCTGCGCCCCGGTCAGGGCAAAGGGCAGAGCCTCGCACAACTCCTCGAGCACCCCCTCGGTCGGCAGCGCCGAGGGCTCCACCGTCACCTTCGCCTCACGCCGCCGCTGGGCCAGCCGCACCTGCAGCAGGAACAGCTCGTCATACGCCAGGCGTGCCCGAGCCGCCCGGAGTGTCTCGTGGTTGGTCGGCAGGTGCACCTCGCGGTACGCCAGCGCCAGGGGCATGAGCCGCCGCCGCTCGGTGATCTCGCCGGGCACGCGGCTCTCGGGGTAGTCCGTGCAGGCCTGCAGCGCCGCCAGCACCAGCTTGCGCATCACGACCTGCGAGAACGGCGGCGCGCTGTAAAGGGGCACGATACGGCGGACGTTGAGCTCCTCGTCCCGGATGATCTCCACCTCGCTGACCGCCAGCGACGCCTCGCCCTTGTGCAGGCGGACCTGGCCGGTGACCACCAGCTTCGTGCCGGGCTCGAACTGCGTCGCCCGGTACGGCTGGTTGAACCAGGTCAGACTGATGGGGTCGCTACCGTCGGTCGCGGGGACGAGTGCGAGCTTCTGTCCGGCCTTGAAGGCGACACGGCCCTCGGCCGTCACGGTGACGAGGAGGCAGGCCGACTGGCGGTGCTGCAGCAGGCGCACGGGCTGCGGCTCGCGTCGGTCCTCGTAGCGGAAGGGGTAGTACTGCAGCAGGTCGCCGACCGTGGACAGGCCGACGCGGGCGAGGGCCTCGGCGCGGGCCGGGCCGATGCCGGGAAGATGCAGCAGGGGGGAGCCCCAGCGCAGGGGGCCCTGCCGAGGGCCGACGGCGTCCTCACCCCTGCCCCTCTCCCTCGCGTCGCTACGCTTTGCTCCGGAGAGGGGAACGACCCCGCTGGTGGCCGTGCGCTCGACCAGGCCCCCGAGACGCTCGACCTCGGTGACGAAGGCCTTGCGCTGTGGCAGGCCCATCTCGGCATAGCGATCGGCCTCGACCCGCAGACGCGCCAGCGCGTCCCGCAGGCCAGGGTCCGCTATGTGCGCTGCCGCCCGGTCCACCCACTGTTGCACGAGGCCGGCAAGCCCACCGACGATCGCGCGATCGGCGTAGTTCTGCCGACGCTCGAGCTGCAGCGCCTGCGTGGGCAAGCGCCAGGGCTGGTTGGCGGGCGGGGAGGGGCGCATTGAGGACTGTTCATTCGTGGCAGAGCGCACCCTCGCCTGCCCGGTTCGGCAGCACGGGACCGGCGCATCCATCACCGTGCCGATCCCGTGCCTGCCGCCGTGGGTGCTACTTCGCCCCCTGATCGTGCGGACAGCACACCGTCATGGTCGCGTCCGGCGAGGCGTTGCCCGCCTGATCCGTCGCACTGACGGTGATGGTGTAGGTGCGACCGTCGCGGTCGTTGCCGTTGCGCCAGGCGATCAGCGACACCGTGGCGCTGAACGAGCCGTCAGGCCCGAGCGAGCCAGTGAGGTCAAGGCTCTGGGACGCCTCGCCATACTCGTCGGTGACCGCCAACGTGGCGGTCTGCACACCCGATTCGCCGTCCCTTATGCTCCCGGTCACCAGCACGTCAATCGCCTTGTGGTTCGGTGGCCACAGTATCGCTGGCGCGGCAGGGCTGAGCGTGATGGTTGGTGGCGTCGTGTCCGGGGGCGTCATCGGCAGCGTCGCCAACCCGATCCCTCGGCCGAGAGAGCCTTCGCCGGTGAAGTACATCCTCGCCTCGGAGCCGGTCAGCACGATGCTGGGCGTGTACGTTCGCGACGAACGCCAGGCAACCCCGTCACTGATACTGAAGATGGGCGTGGGGTGCTTGGTCCAGCTGATCCCATCCAGCGAATGGGCATACCCGATGCCCTCATGCCCGCGCGTGCGGCCGCCGCTGTAGAACATGCGGTACTCGCCGCCGTCCTGGAAGACCGCGCAGAAGGTGGCATATGTGTCATCCCAGGCGCCTGACGCGCCCAGGCCCAGTACCTGCTTCCCCTCCAGCGCGGAGGGCACGCCCCAGAGCACGCCATCAGCCGAGGCGGCGAGACCGATCGTCTCCCGGCCGCCGTCCGTCTGGTCGTAGTACATGACGTACTTGTTAGCGAAGAGGTTTTCGGGGTCGAGGACGCTCAGGCCGGAGGGGTTGTAGAACACCTGGCAGGGGCCGTACGTGCCGCGCGTGAGCCCGGAGCCGGTGATCAGCCGATTCGGCGCCGGCAACTGGGCACACACGCCGGCCCCCGTCCAGTTGACGCCGTCGGTGGACACGGCGTGCCCAATGCCGGTGATCGCGTATATCGTCAAGGTCCAGTACCACATCTCGTAGTTGCCAGTGTCCGGGTTGTGGATCACCTGAGCGTGATAGACGCCGGATGGCAGCCCGGTGCACGGCACCCCGGCCCCCCACGAGAGGCCATCGGCGGAGGCGAACAGGCGCATGCCGCCGGACATCACCCACATCTTGTAGGCGCCACCCTCGAGCAGGACGCAGGGGTAGTACGTGCTGGCGCCGGGGTTGAGCACCGGGCTCCCCGGGTGCTCCACCCAGGCCAGGTAATCCACCGGCCCGGCTGCTTCCGTCCTCACCCGACTGCCACCCTCTCCTCCGCCCCCACAACCGGCAAACCATGAACACGCTGCCGCAAGCAGAACCATGGCGCAGAGCCTGTCAGTCCATCGCATCATCTTTCTCCTCTGGATCAGGATCACGTGGTCTATCGCGTGCCTGGCGGCCTTGCGGCCCCAGACACTGCTGTCGCCTGGGCCTACGAACCTGTGATCGGCCCGGGAATCGCGCCGACACCACCCCCTTGGGCGTCATGGTAAGCATTGCTGAAGGTTGCCGGAGGTCTTGCTGCGATGGCACCGGTACTACGCCCGGTACAGCCCCCTATCCCCTGTGGCTTCGTCCAATGGTGTTGCCCGTGCCAGACAGACACAGGCAAGTAGCACATCACGATTGTACAAGTTCCTGGTGGCTTTGCGCAATCCTCTAGGTGTTCTGGACATTATCTTGAGAATTCTGGGGGCGGCAGTCGGGCGTCCCAACACTGCCTCGCGCAGCGGGTGAGCGATCGGCGAGGGGACAGCAGAGCGGGGTGGTGCTTCAGTGGATGCCCAGGGCCTGCTCGGTCTCCGAGTGGGCGTGTTTCCAGGCGTCGAAAATCCCCCAGGCGTAGAGGGCCACGTAGATCAGGCCGCAGATCATGACCAGCAGCCACTGACCCGCACTGGTGCCATCCACCACGGCCTGCGCCGACTCGCGCTGGGCCTCACGGGCATTGGGGCTACCGAGGGTGAAGCTGGCGCTCACATAGGGCATGACGACGCTGAGCAGCAAGATGACAGCCACCGCAGCCCCGCCCAGGATGCCCAGGCCCTTCTCCTGTTCCCGGTTGTAGAGCTGCCCCAGACCGGGGAAGAGCAGGGCGTTGAGCACGGCGTTCAGGGGTCGCCGGGCGCCGGCGTGATGGGCGGAGGGGTCGGCGATGACCTCATGGATGAGCGCGGCCCGGCGCTCCTCGGGCGTCTGGGCGAGTAGGGCCGTGCCGAACTTGCGCTCGGCATCGGCGTTGGCCGGCTCGATCTCCAGGGCGCACTTGTAGTGCTGCCGCGCCCGGGCCACTTGGCCGTGGGCGGCGGCGACATCGCCGGCGAGTTCGTGGGTGGTGGTGCTCTCCGGCCACCGCTTGAGCAGCTCCGCGGCCCCGCGCGCGGCCTCAGCCTGGCGGCCCAGGCGCAGATGCAGCGAGACCTGGTCCACCAGTCGGGCGAAGTCGGCCTCTGCCGCTTCAGGCGTCGGTTCGGGATCGGGGGGGGTGTTACTCAAGCGGGTGACGGCACCTCGATCTCTTCGGCGTCCATCCACAGCCGTCGCAGATCGTAGTAGTGCCGTGCCTCCTCTTCGAAGATGTGCACGACCACGTCAAGATAGTCCAGGATGATCCAAACGCCGTCGCGCAGGCCCTCACTGTGCTTGAGGAACACGTCCTGCTCGCGCATCTTCTCTTCGATGCGCTCGGCGACGGCCTGGCAGTGCACCTTCGAGCGGCCGTGGCAGATGATGAAGTAGTCCGTGATGGTCATGACCTCGCGCATGTCGAGGGCGACCACGTCCAGGGCGCCGCGGTCCTGGGCTACGCGGGCGATCTCAATTGCCTTCTGGCGTGAGTCCAGCGTCATTCCTCCCTTGGCTGCTCGGCAGCCGGTAGTCCTGGCCCAGGATGACCTGCAGGCTGGGTGCGGTCCCCTCGGGCTCGTCATCCAGCTCCTCGGTCTCGCCGGCCCCCAGCGCCAGGGCGGCAGCCGTCGCCATGTCCTTCTGCCCTTCGGGATACAGGACCTTGGTGGACGCGACGGTCTTGGTCGTGGGCTGGGTGGCTGTCACCTTGAAGCCGGCCTCGGCCAGCAGTTTGCCCGCCCCCGTCGCCAAGCCGGGCCGCTCCGTGCCGTCCTTGAGCAGCACTACGCGAACGGCGACGGGCCGGCCGGCCAGGTGGTCGTCAATGTCGTCCAGCATGCGGCTGAAAGCATCGGGGATGATCTGTGAGTAGTAGATGCCGCCGGAGGGCGCCGCCGCCACCGGCAGCGTCACTGACGTGATGTCGGTGGAGGTCATCTCCTTGAGCAGCCGCCCCAGGTCGGCGCACTCCCGCCACGACAGCGAGGTATCCACACAGTCCATGATCTGCCCGCCCGCGCGCAGCAGCGCCGGGAGGTTCGTCACGCGGAGCTTCTGCTCGAGGATGGCCCGTAGGAACTGCTGCTGCCGTTCGGCGCGACCCTCATCGCCGTCACCCAGTCCCCCATAGTTCGACTTGCGGTAGCGGCAGAAGCCCATGGCTGTGTAGCCGTCCATGTGGTGCATGCCGGGGGTGAGGTGGATGTGCAGGTTGCCCCAACTGTCATCGTAGTTCATCCCCCGCCCCTCGCCCTCGATGTCGCGCACCAGCAGGTCCACGCCCCCGAGCGTGTCCACGGCCTTCACGAAGCCCTCGAAGTTGACCTTGATGTAGCCGTCTATGGGCGTCCCCAGCAGCAGTTGCACCGTCTGCAGCGTAAGCTTCGGGCCGCCGTAGGCGTACGAGTGGTTGATCTTGGTGCTGCCGTGGCCGGGGATGTCGCAGCGCGTGTCGCGCGGGATGGACATGATCGCCCCGCGCTTGAGGGTGGGGTTCAGCCAGAGCACCATGAGGGTGTCGGAGCGGCCGACCTCGCCGGGGCGGTCGTCGGCGCCCATGAGCACCAGCCGCAACTGCGACACACCCGCAAACGGTTCGGGCAGCGCGGCCAGCTTGCCCTGGCTGCCCTGGTCAGGGGACAGCCCCCCGGCAGACACGGCGACATCATCGTACAGGCCGAAGCCGCCGGCCGCCACGATGAGTGTCGCCATGAAGTAGACGAAGAAGTCCTTGGTCGTGTGCTTGGTCATGGATACCCGGGAAATGAGAATTCGAGAGCCGGTGCGGCTACGGGTGCGCGAGGTCCTTGCCGATCGTCACCTGTATCTGGGCTGTGCCCGGCGGCGCCTCCCCGGCGCCGACATCTTCCTGGATGGTCCCCGCGCCCAGCGCCGTCGTCAGGCGTTGGGCCTCTGCCTGCATGTCGCCGCGGTACAGCACCGTCGTCTGCTGGTGCCCTGCGGTGGGGGCGTTGCCAACCCGGACCACGACGAAGCCCTCGGACTTGAGCTTGTCAGCGGCCTCGGCCGCGGCGCCCGTGACGCCGGAGCCGTTGAGGACCTCGACCCGCGTCGGCTCCATATCGCCCTGCCCCGCGCCCTGCAGGAACCGCTCGGCCTCGGCCATCATCTGCTGGTACTCGTCGTCATCCAGCACACAGTAATAGACGCCGCCGATGCGCGCATCATTGCCGGGCAGTGTCAGGCTCTTGAGCGCGCCGGGCTGCAGCTCGCGCATGAAGCGGGCCAGGTCGAGTAGCTCCCGCCACGACAGGTTGGTCTGCACGCAGCGCTGGATGGCGCGCCCGGCCTGGTAGAGCGCCGGGAGCTTCGTCACCCGGAGCTTCTGGGCGATCAGGGCCTTGAGTAGCTTCTGCTGTCGCTTGGCCCGGTCGAAGTCCGTGCCCCCCTTGCCGGGAATGTTCGACAGGCGGTAGCGTACGTAGCCCATCGCCTTGTAGCCGGTCAGGTGCTGGTAGCCCGGCTTGAGGTGGATGACCAGACCGTCCTGCGGGCAGTCGTAGTTCATCCCCCGGCCCTTGCCCTCCACATCCTCCACCTCCAGATCAACGCCGCCGAGGAGGTCCACCGCCTTCACGAAGCCCTGGATATTGATCTTGATGTACCCGTCGGTCGAGATGTCCAGGAGCTCCTCGACCGTGCGGCGGGTCAGTTGCACGCCGCCGAAGTGGTAGGCGTGGTTGATCTTCTGGGCGCCATGGCCGGGGATCTCGGCGCGCAGATCGCGCGGGATGGACAGGAGCGTGGCCCGGTCGGTCGCCGGGGCGACCTGCAGTACCATCAGCGTGTCGGAGCGCCCGCGCTCCTCGCGGTCGTCGGCCCCCATCAGCACAAGCCGCAACCGCTCTACCCCGGCGAAGGGCGGCGGCAGCGTCTCGAGCACCGACCCCTCCGGCGTGCCGGTGCCGGCGAGGGCCGAGTGGTCGTGCAGCGTGACGCCGCCGATGGCGACGACCGCCCCGGCAAGCACGTAGATCAGGAAGTTGCGGAAGGCGGACATGGTGGTGACAGGGGGCGAGATGCTACCGTCCCCGATACAGGCCATTCTCTTGAATGTAGTCGCTCACGGCCTCCGGCGTCAGGTAGCGAATGGACTGCCCCTGCGCTATGCGCTGCCGCAGCTCGGTGGATGAGATGTCGAGTGTCTTGACCGCCAACGGCTCGACCT
This sequence comes from bacterium, assembly GCA_021372615.1. Taxonomy (NCBI): domain Bacteria; species bacterium. Next base: position 24,968 of record JAJFUB010000024.1, read on the forward strand.
TGGCTGCCCGCTCCGGCCCCAGCACCCGTGCCAGCTTGTCCAGGTCATAGCCGGGGCGGTGCACGGCCACCAGGCGGCACTCGTCGAGCACCGCGTCAGGCTCCCGCCAGGTCATGATCTCCAGCACGGCATCGGCGCCGGTGATGAAGAAGATCTCCAACGCCGCGCCCCGCTGCCGCCGCAGCTCGCGCAACGTCTCGATGGTGTACGAGGGCCCCGCGCGCTCCAGTTCCAGTCGCGACACGGTGAAGCGCGGGTTGCTCGCCACCGCCAGGGCGGTCATCTGGTAGCGGTGCTCGGCCGGAGAGACGGCGCCGGCAGGCTTGTGCGGCGGCTGGCGGCAGGGCATGAAGATGACCTGCGACAGGCCGAAATGCGCGGCAACTTCCTCCGCAGCAAAAAGGTGGCCGTGATGGATGGGATCGAAGGTCCCGCCCATGACGGCCACGCTGGTCACTGCCCCATCGGCGCCGCACCCGATCATCCTCGGGATTCTAACCCCAACCCCACCCGCCTTGCAAGAGGCGCGCCAGGTGTTCCCGGTTCCGGCAGTCTGCGAGGCACCCCGCCCTATGTCACGGACGGCTGGAAGCCCTCCCCGCGGCCCGTTCTCACTGCCGCTCGATGCGGAAGTCATCCAGCCAGAACTGCTGGCCCTTCTTCCCGTTGGCGTTGGTGTAGAACCAGAACGTCCGCAGCAGCTTGACTCCGGGGTAGGCTTCCCGCAGCCACCGCACGTCCACCGTCGCCTCGTGCCACTGGTCGTCATCCATCAGCTTGACGCGGTCGAGGTCCGGGCAGCCGCCGTTATTGCGCGAGGTGGTACCCCCGACGTACATGACGCTCCCGCGCTGCTCGGACTGCATGGCATCCAGCCGGATACCCACCGGCACGCCTGGCGGGATGCGGTACGAAAAGCGCACCATCGGGAAGCGGTCCAGGTCCCACCACGGCGGCTGCAGCAGGCAGCTCAGCGTGGACTTGTCGTCGGTGGCGGCGAGACGCAGGGAACGCTTCCCCGTAGCCGCCGTCGTGTCGTCAATCCGCGCCTCGGCGTTGCGCTGCCGGTGGGTGTACCACCAGTAAAACCACTCTTCCAGGTTATCCGTCTCGAACCCCGTCCTGACGATAGGAGCGGTCGCCGTGCCGAGGGTGGGGATGCGCAGCGCCGGGGTCGGATGTGGGGCGGTATACCATCGCTCGCGCTCAGCCCCGGCTTCATAGGCGCCGATGTCCGGCGCCTGGCCGACATAGGGCAGCGTCACGGCGTCGCCGGCCTTGAAGGTCACCTGGCGGTCCAGCTTGAGGGTGCTGGCTTCGTCATCGACCTGCACGACGCGCGCTGGCTGCTTCTTCGGGCCGATGAACACGAGGTCGCCGACCTCGCCCGGGATGCCGAAGCCGTCATAGAACGGGCGCGCGTCCGCTACGGGCACGGTGTCACTCGCGCCGGCCGCGGTCGTCACGGTCAGCGGCGTCCCGGCGTCGCGGGCAGCGCTGCCCTGCTGCAGGCGGTAGTCGTCCGCGTTGGTGTCGGCGAACTTGGGGTCGCCATCACGGTTGCCGGCGAACTGTGCCGGGAGCTGACGGTTCGCCTCGGCGGCGGTGCGCAGGCTGCTCTGCGGACGCTCGGGGATGGGCTGGGGCCAGGCGTAGCGGATGGACGGCAGGGCGGCGGGTGGCGCGCCCTGTGCGCCGGGCCCCGCCGCCGCCGCACCAGGGCGGGGTGGCGCCGCAGGCGCCGGGGACCCCGCCGGAGGGTTCCAGAACAGATTGCTCACAAAGCGGTTGTCGGCGCCGATACTGGCCCCCAGGTTCAGTTGCACCCCGTCCCCGCCGGGGTCGTTGCGGGCGAAGAGGTTGTTTTGCAGCACGTTGCCGCGCACCATGTGCGGGTCGGGCTGGGCGGCGATGTCGAACATCTCGAAGCCGGACTCGTAGTTCAGGAAGAACGTGTTGTGGTACAGACGCGAGTTGGCCATCCCGAAGGGGTCCATGTCCCCGTACTTGTAGGCGTGGATGGTCAGGGGCTGGTACCAGTTGCGGCAGATCAGGTTGCGGCGGAAGATGCCCTCCCAGATGAACAGCTTGGCCCGCCCATCCGCCGAACCGCTGCCATGGTAGCCGTTGGTGATGACGCAGCCCTCGAAGAGGGTATGCGGGGCGGTGAACAGCTCGAAGTTGCGGCCCCAGCGGTTGTCGAAGACGCAGCCCCGCAGAACATTGTGGGTGGAGTCTATCCACAGGCAGCACGGGCAGTGGCCGGCCTGTGAGAAGCGGCAGCGCGCGATGACGTTGTGCGTGCTGGCGTTGAGCTGGAACATGTTGCCATTGACATGGCCGTTCGCGTCCAGCTGCACCGCCCGGGAGATGTCCAGGTCCTCGAAGCGGCAGTAGTGGCAATCCTTGACCAGGGCCGGCACGTAGCTGCGCCGCCCCTGCTGCATCCGCAGGCCCGCAAGCCGCACGTTGTGGCAGCCACTCATCTGCAGCCACATGTGGTTGGTCGGGCACAGGTCGAAGCCACTGATGACCAGGTGCTGCTTGTCCTGCAGACGCAGGCACATGGGCTGGCCGTCCGAGGCGGTGCCGCCGACGAGTCGGGCCCCCAGGGGCTTCTGGCTGCGGAAGGTGATGGGCTTGCCCGCTTCCCCCGAGGCGGCAGGCTCGATGACTCCCTCATAGTCGCCGGGCAAGAAGGTGACAACATCCCCGGGGCGGGCGGCAGCGTTGGCCTGCGCCATGTTCCACGGCGCCCGGAGCGTACCGGCGGCGTCGGCTTTGCCGTTGGGGGCGACGAAGTGCTCAGTGGCCATGGCGGCACTCCCGGCGATCAGCATGCAGAGCACACAGCAGGGCTTCATGCGCGCCTCCTCTCGGGGCAGGTGCTTCAGCGTCGGCGGCCCGGCGACCTGCAACGCAAAGCGGCGGTCGCCACGAGGGCGGCCGCCGCCGGGGGAGCGCTGGGACCGGGTCAGTCGCCCTCGGTGATGGTCCACCAGCCGGGCTTGCTGTCCTTGAGCCACTTGGCGTGGCCGTCGCAGAAGGCGGCGTTGAAGCCGTCATTGTGCCGCTCGGCGATCAGGGACAGCGAACCAGTATCCATGATGTCCAGCAGATGATAGTCCTGCGAACCCGCGGTGAACATCTCGGCGCCCTTGGACTCCGTCAGCATGATCGTGTCGGCCGGCGACTTGATGTTCCCCATGCCGCTGTCCACGATGGTCGCGATGGTCGCGTGGTTGGCGTCGCGGTTGATGCATGGCAGGCAGTACGAGCAGTAGGCCGGGTTCGGGTCGCTCGGCATGCGCAGCCGAGACTCAGACCACGAACCGGAGGGACAGACGACGCACTGGTAGTTCTTCACGTACGGCTGGATCATGTCATACCACCAGCGCAGGTTCACCTGGTACGGGTTGTAGCGGTAGTAGCTGGGCAGCCACTCGTCGTAGTCCTGTGCGTACTGCAGCATCCCCAGCCCGAGCTGCTTCATGTTCGACAGGCAAGTGGTCTGCCGGGCCTTCTCGCGCGCCTTGGCGAATACCGGAAACAGGATGGCGGCCAGGATGGCGATGATGGCGATGACGACCAGAAGCTCGATCAACGTGAAACCCTTACGCATGACTCGTCTCCTCTCAGATGACGTCAGTGCGGTCTTCACACCGGGGATTCCGTCCCCGCGCCGCATCCTCCTGCTGGCGACGGGGCGTGCGGTCCGCAAGAAACCCGTGAGGGGACTCCCCCCGCTAACGGGGCGTGAGTAGGAAGTAGTCCAGATTCAGGTGGGTGCTGCCCTGGCCCGTCACTCGCAGCGTGTGCTCGCCGGCGGCCAGCTTCAGTGACGGCGCCTGCGCCGTGCCCGTCAGTTGCAGGGCCGCCCACTCCTGGGCGCCATAGCCCCACCCGCCGGTGCCGGGGAACTTGACCAGCCCGAGCCCTGGTGGCGTCTGGCCGTCGAGCGACACCGAGCGCAGGTCCGCTGGCTCCTGGGAGGCCGCCCGTATGTACAGATCATACGTCCCCGCCTGCGGTACGGTGAGCTTGTACTCGAGCCAGTGTCCATCCCCCGAGTTGTTGAAGATGCTCTTGCCGCCGTGGGTCTGGAAGTGCTTGTCGGAGATGTCCACCTTGCCGCCGCCCTCCGCGGCGAAGGCCTCCGCCTCGATCACCAGGCCCTGTTCGGGCATGGCCGCCAGCCGCTTCGGCTCCAGCGCCGCCTGCACCGTCTCGAACGCGATGGCCTCCACCGGCGAGGCCGCCAGGCTGTAGCTCGCCACCGTCAGGCTCAGGGGCGTCGCTTCCGCCATGGCCACGGTGCGCTGCGCCGCCAGTTGCTGCGCCTGGGCCTGCCAGCGATCCAGGACGGTGGTCCCGACTGTGAGCACCGGCTCAACCTGCGTGGCGCCCTTCAGCCGCAAGCTCGCACGCATGATCGCTACCTGAGCCGGCACCGACCCCTCGGCTGTCATCCCCTCCAGCGTGAAGTGCGCAGTGATGCTCCCGGCCTTCTTCCCGTCCATGAGCACCGGGATCGCCTGCCCGCGTGGGGCCTTCTGGTACTTGCCTTGCCAGGCCACGTGGGCCGCGTGCGTCCCGGCCGGGAGTTGCAGCGTCACGCAGCCGGCCTGGGCATCCCAGGCCATCTTCGCCGCCGGCAACTGCCCCTCGTCCAGCCGCGCCCACTGCGCTGCCTGCGGCAGATGCACTGTGACCGCAACCGCATCTCTGGCGTCATAGGTGAGCACGATGCGGTCGGGCCAGTAGCGCACGGCGTACGCTCCCGGCGCCGTGGCCGACAGCAGGCAGCCGCCGTCCGCCAGGGCCGTTCCCGCGCCCCAGACGAGGCCGGAGGCCCACAGCACGCTCAGCAGACCCAGCAGATGCAGTCGTTTCATCGTCGCTCCTCGTTGCCTGTTCCCGCCTCTATCCGGGAACCACTTCGCGCAAGTACACCCGTCGCCCTTCCCGCTGCGCGAGGCGGGCCGCCGTCGCCACCGCGATGTTCTCGAGCATCTCGGCGCGCGGTTCGGTGGGCTGGCCTGCGCGCACCATCCGCGCGATGCGCCGCAGGATCTCACCGGCACCCTCGGGGAACTCGAAGTCGCCGATGTTCCCCGAATGGATGGCCCCCTGCGCGCCGAAGGCGCTGACATAGAACGAGCAGTGCCAGGTTGGCCCGGCGTCACAGTTAAGCATCACACCATGCGAGGGCCGGTCCGCCCGGCCGCCGTAGTCCAGGTGGATGTACGACAGCTCGCCGGGCCCCATCGCCTCGACCGCCGCGACGCCGGGGCCGAAGACATGCTGGGCGAGACTGACGGCGTGAATGTGCCCCGCCATGGCCGCCCCGCCGCCCTTGATGGAGCCGTAACCGACCGGCCACACCTCCTGCAGGCGGTCGCGGAACCAGCGCGCCTGTGGCACGGTGCGCAGCATCGAGAGGGACATGACCGGCGCCCCGTGCGCCGCGCCCAGGTCCAGGAGCGCCAGTGCGTCGTGGTACTCGTAGGCCAGGGGTTTGTCCACGAACGTCGGCACACCCTTCGTCAGGCCGGGCGTCGCCAGCTCCAGGTGGGTCGAGCCGTCGCCGTTGCAGTCGGGGATGAAGACGAGGTCCACGTCCTCGGAGCAGTCGGCGAAGTGGTCGCACACCTGCGCGCCAAAGATGTGCGCGACGGACTCGGCGCTCTCGCGGTCCGGGTCCCAGCACTTGACGATCTGGAACTCCCACACCTGCGGCGCGGTCATGGTGCGGGGGTCGTTGTAGTGGGTGTAGTGGTAGAAGAACGCCGCTTGCCCCCGGTCCTGGCCCATACCGTCGCCACGCAGGACCAGCGGGTCATGCTCGGCCATGAGCACAGCATAGTACAGGGCGTGCAGGTCGCAACCGACCATCCCGACGCGGATCTTGTCCATGGACCAGCCTCCGGACGAGGGGTAGCGCAGTATTGGACGCGCACGGGCCGCTCCCCTCTACCCGCACCCCGCCGCTGCGCGGCGCCTCTCTCCCGGCGACTGCAGGTCGCAGGAGAGAGAGGCAGGGGGGAGGGCCTCTTCCGCCCTCATCCCCGCCGCAGTATAATCATGCCAGCAACCCACGGGAGACCCGTATGGACACCGACACCGCCGGCCCTGCCATCGCCGTCGTCTTCATGATCGTCATCTACGGTGGGATGTTCCTGTTCGTGATTGCGGCCATGGTGCTGTGGATCATGGCGCTGGTGGACGTGGTCAAGCGGCAGTTCAAGGAGCCGAACGAGAAGATCGTGTGGGTGCTCATCATCGCCCTGACGCACTGGATCGGGGCGCTGATCTACATGCTGATCGGCAGGAAGCAAGGCTGGCTGCCGGAGGAGGCGTACTACACCCCGCCACCCGGCGCCACGCCGCCGTCAGGCCCCGCCGGCTAGGGGGGACCTCCGCCGCCCGCGCCGGGTGCGGCCATCTCCAGCAGCCGCGGCGGCGACTCGGAGAACCTGAAGCGGTAGCACGCCCGCGACGGCGGCGCGGCGCCGACCGAGCATGTCACGCGCACCGTGTACAGCATCGGGATCGCCACCCGCAAGTCTCCGAACTGCTTGGACAGACCCTCCACGTGCACGTGCGTCCCCGCTGGTGGAGCGGGCAGGGCGGCGTATACCGCCCGGAGCACCTCCCGCCGCACCGCGCTATCGCGCAGGCGGTTACTCGCCATCGCCTGCAGCAGCACGAAGGACGCCGCCACGTACAGCCCCACGCCCACCAGCGCCACAGTGCGCACGCGACGGCGCGGGCGCGGCGTCAGGGCCCACTGCACCAGCAACCCCACCAGCAACGACAGCCCCACCGACGGCAGGTACCCATAGCGCGGCGCGCGTGCGTAGAAGTAGATGAAGGGCAGGAAGGGCAACAACCCCAGGACACTCCACAGGAGCCCCAGCCGCACCCGCTCTCGCCCCCGCACCAGCCCGTACCCCGCCAGCAGGCTCAGCCCCAGCAGTGGGACCAGCGACGCCTGCCCCACCGCCGCCGCCACCGACGGCGACAGCACCCGCTGCAACAGCGCCGCGAACGTCTCGAAGCGCAGGTCCGGCAGCAGCATCTGCGGGGGCACCAGCAGCAGGTTCGTCACCATGTGCAGGCCGGGCCAGTAGTCGGTGGAGCCGTACTGGATCGAGTCATGGTGCACCCCCACCCCCACGCGCCAGGCGATGTGCGCCAGCACCGGCAGCGCCTGCCAGGCCACCGCCAGGGCGGGCCGGTCGCGGTACAGCAGGCGATCCAGCACGACCAGCAACGGGAACACCACCAAGGCGTTCTCCTTGCACAGCGCCGCCAGCACTCCGAGCAGCACCGACAGCGGCAGGGCCCACCGGTGCCCCTCGCGGTAGCGCAGCCACAGCAGCGTGGCGGCGATGACGAGCGTCGCCGCCAGCACATGATGGGCGGACTGCGACCACGCCACGGCCTCCTGGTGCGAAAACAGCAGCGCGAAGAAGACCCCGGCAGTGGACGCGGCCCGCAGGCCCACGCGCTCCGTGGGCCGCGCGGCCGGCTCCGCCGACATCAACACCCGCCACACGAGCCACGCGACCAGCACGGACGCGATACTGTGCAGCAGAATGACCGTGGCGTAGTAGGGCCAGGCCGTCGCGCCGAAGGTGCGATAGAGCGTGCCGTACAGGAGGTTATAGCAGGGGGTGACGCCGGCCTCGCCATAGGCGAGGCTGCGGCCGGTCATCCAGTCGTGGGCGACCTTGAGCCAGGCGAAGTCATCGTTGCGGAAGTACGCCCCGAGCATGCGCACATAGCCGGCCCACGCGGCGAGCGCGGGCCACATCGCCAGGGCCAGGAGCGGGCCGCAACGGCCCGGCGCGCGCCAGTGGCAACCGATCATCCCGACGTGGAACCTGTCCATGCCGACCCCCGGGAACAGTTTGGGGAGTTATTGGACACCGGGGCCGCGTCTCCTGCCGGGCGGAGGGGCGAGGAGGGCTGAGAAGGGGAGAACAAGGCGCGGACGGCGTTGCCGCCCTGGCCCCGCCGCAGTATAATCGCCGCGGCCCTCATCCAGGGGAGTATCCGAAGGGCCGGGTGAGAGGCCGTTGGAGGGGCCGGCTATCAGCCGGCCCGCCGTCTGTGGCCGCCGCAGCAGCTAGGGAGGGGAAGCTTGCCATGCGTAAGCCGAAGTATGGTCCACTGACCGAGCACCTTCAGCGCCTGCCGGGGAGTCAGCAGGAGATCACGCTGGCATTCGCGGAGATCGAGGCAATCATCGGTACTCCTCTGCCTCCTTCGGCGCGTGAGCACCGAGCATGGTGGGGCAACGAGAAGAGCCCCAGTGCGCCTCAGAAGGTGGCGTGGCAGGCCGCCGGCTGGGCGGTCGCGAAGGCGCAGTTGCCGGACGAGCGAGTGGTCTTCGTGCGCACTCGCGCGGACCGGCATAGCGCTCAGACCAGTACGGCCGTTGTCATGCCCGTCGCGGGCATCCCCACCGTGCCCATCTCGCTTGTCTGGTCGGGCTACCACGTACAGACGGAGGGCATGGAGCCACAGCAGCTCGCGCGGGATGCAATCGAGGGTATGCGGCGTCTTGGTCTGCCTGAGACCGACTACTGGCCACGCATGGACGCGTTGGCTGCCATGTGGAACGACGACCCGAAGTGGTGCCGCACCTTCTGGATGGAGACAGCGCAGCATGTCAGCCCGAAGGGGCACCCCTTCTTCCGTGCCGCGTTCGCGAACCTACTGCTCGGGGAGAAAGACTACGCCTGCCAGTACCTTGCGTATGCCTACTGCGAGGACAAGGGCTACTGCGATGGCGGCCCCGCCGCCGCCAAGCAACTCTCCGCGTACGTTGCGCTGGCCCTGCTGCAGGAGTACGAGCAGCTTTCGTTATCACCTGAGTTCGCCCGCCTGTTCGAGGTGTCTTTCGACGCCGCGGTGTTCGGCACCGGTCCGGATGCCAGCAAGGTGAGGGACGCGGTCCGTGTCGTCGCCACCGACGACTACGCGCATCACTGCCTCAGCTTGTACGACGAGCTCCGTCTGTGTCTGGATCTGCGTCGGCAGTTCGCGTCGGTCACACTGATCGGGGCCATGGTGGAGGCCCTGCTCTGCTCGCGGTTCTCGACTCCAAGTGGCGGGTCCGGCACCGCACTCGCAACTGTCGATCGGCTAACTCTGGGGCAACTGCTATGCCATGCTCAGACGCACGCTCAGGCAATTGCGTTGCCGGAGCCGCTATTGCAGGTGTTCCACGTCCTTGCTGAGTTCCGGAACCGCGTACATCCAGGCAACGAGCGCCGCAAGGCGATGGCCGACCGAGGCCTGACACCGCGGATCGCCCAGACGGTTAGCACGCTTATGCAGCTGGCCCTCATCGAGTGGGCCGAGCACATCGCGCAGCGACCACCGGATGCACACCTGACGTAGGAGAGGTAGCCATGCCATCCATCCGCATCGCCATGGTCGGCGCCGGGTTCGCTGCCGACTTTCACTGTGAAGCCTACAAGCAGGTCAAGGGCCTCGACTGCCAGGTCGTCGCCGTCACCTCCGCCCGTGCCGAGAGCCGCGAGGCCTTCGCCCGCAAGCATGGCATTCCCGGCGTCTACGCCAGCCTCGAAGAGCTGCTCGAGCGCGCCGAGGTGGATGTCGTGGATATCTGCGCGCCGACCAACGTGCACGGCCCCGACGCCGTGCTGGCCGCGCAGGCGGGCAAGCATGTCATCGTCGAGAAGCCGCTGACGGGGTATACCCAGGAGCTGTGGGACGCCAACCTTCTACCCCCCCCTTCAGGGG
>JAJFUB010000025.1 GCA_021372615.1 bacterium
CGGCGACCCAGCTGCCCCACGAGGTCGAGCCTCCAGGGGTCAAAGACGGCCTACCGCGCACCACTCCCGTCGGAGCGCCGCCCGAGCAAGATGTCTGACTCTGTCAAAGTGCCCCGGTTCCAATATACAAGGGGTGAGGACAGATCAAGTGCCGTTCAGCCCCTCAACACCTTCATCGCCTCAGCCACATTCCTGCCGTCGTGCACGATGCTGACGAGGGCGGCGACCATGCGCTCGGGGGCGGCGTGCTGGAAGGCGTTGCGGCCGATGGAGACCCCCGCCCCGCCGGCCTCCATGGCCCCGGCCACCATCGCCAGCACCTCTTCGTCGGTCTCGGTCTTCTCACCGCCGGCGATGACGACCTTGATGCCGCCGGGGTAGTTGCCGCCGGCGCCCTCGACCACGCGGCGGAAGCTCTGGGCGTCACCAGTGTAGACAACCTTGACGATGTCCGCCCCCAGCTCCGCCCCGACGCGCGCGGCGTGCTGGACCACCTCGACGTCATACTCGCGCTTGATCTTCGCGCCGCGGGTGTAGGCCATCGCCACCAGCGGCATGCCCCATTCCTCGCAGGCGGTGGCGACAGCGCCGAAGTCGCGCAGCATCTCGCTCTCGTCCTCGGCCCCCAGGTTGCAGTGGATGGAGACGGCATCGGCGCCGTACTTCAGGGCCCGCTCGACGCTGCTGACGAGGACTTTGTGGTTGGGATCGGGCGCGAGGGCCGTGCTGGCCGACAGGTGGAGGATCAGGCCGATGTCCTGTCCATAGCCGCGATGGCCGAGGCGGGGGAGGCCCACATGGCCCAGGACAGCATCCGCCCCGCCCGTGGCGACCTTGTCCACCGCCGCCGGCATGTCCACCAGCCCCTCAATGGGGCCGACCGTCACGCCGTGATCCATCGGCACGATGACCGTGCGGCCGTTGGCGCGGCGGGTGATCCGTTCCAGGCGAATGGCCTTGCCGATCTGCATGGGAATCCTCCAGTGTAGGGCGGGGGCTTGTACCCCGCCCCTCCGTTGCGTGAGTGCCATGCGGGGCGGGGTACGAGCCCCCACCCTACAGGCGGCTAGGGCCACGGGAAGAACGGCGCCCGCAGGCGCCAGATGGCGCCCAGAGCGGCCCAGATCACCGCCTGTGAGAACTCCCCGAGAATCAGCCCCAGGAAGAACGGGCGCAGATAGCCGTAGGTCTTCATGCCCCCGTAGCGCAGCACCGTCGTCTTGATGAGCCACGCGATGAAGATCGGGAACCAGAAGACGATCATGCTCCACGACCCCGACAGCGCGAAGGCCAGCGGCGAGAACGGCCACCAGGCGTACTGAGTGCGCATCCAGGCCAGGAAGGTCGCGAACCCCACGCCGCTGACGAAGTACGCCAGCAGCCGGGGCTCATACTTGTCGGGGCTTTCGAGCGCCGGGGCGAACTGCCGGTAGCCCGCGAAAGCGTTCCACTGGTACGAGTAGCCGTACAGCGTGATCGCCCCGCGCCGGTAGGGCAACTCCAGGTGCAGGAAGCTCCCCCAGGTCAGCACAATCCCCAGCGCCAGGGCGATGGCCCAGAAGAGATGCCGGCGGTCCACCTTGAGCACATCGGACATCTTCAGCCCGTCCATGAAGGTGCTCAGCAGGTTGCCGCGCAGGTCACGCGTGAAGACGCTGTCCAGCGCCGCCAGACCCGTCATCGTGGGCGCCCCGAGCGACCGCTGGGTGGTGAACAGGCGGACGACATCCACCGGGCGGAAGCTGGTCTCGGTCATCAGCATCCCGGCCTCCGAGACGCTGCGGGCCATCACGAGCACGACCACGAACTGGAAGATGCCGTACTCGACGACCGCCATCCACGGGCTCAGCCCCAGCTTCATGAACCAGATGATGGCTACGAGTGAGGAAACGCCCAGGCCGACGAGGGCGGCGCGGTAGGAGAGGAACTCGCGACCCTCGTCGTGGGAGCGACCGCTGTCGTGGGAGCGACTGCTGTCGTGGGAGCGGTCACCGACCGCGACAGTCGTTTGCCCGCCGGTCACCGGTCGCGGTCGGTGACCGCTCCCACTGCCGTCGCCTCCCGTCTCGGCCGGCGGGAAGGCCTCGGCCCAGACGTGCCGCAGGTGCGGCATCGCCGACTTGATGAGGTAGGCCGTCAGCACCATGTACGCGCCCATGACGTGGTACCCGTTCCAGATGCTGGTCGGGTACATAGGCATGGCCTCGAAGCTCTTGCCGAAGGCCGAGAAGGCGATGTTCTCCAGCCGCGCCAGCCCGAACATGCTCCACAGGGCCATCAGCACCTGGGCGGGGATGAAGTAGCTGAACCCGGTGGCGGCCATGGACGCGTAGACGGTCGTCTGGCCCAGGTCTCGCCACGGCCGCCCCAGGGTGTTGAAGAAGGGGTTCCACGGGTATTGCAGCTTCAGCAGCGGCACGGACGGGATTTGCTCGTGCAGGCCGTTGACGGTGAAGACAATGGTGGGGATGGCGAAGCCGATCCAGGTGAGGCGGTTGCGGAAGAAGCTGCCGGCATGCGGCAACCCGCCCGCGTCGTTGGCCACCTCGACCGGCAGATACACCAGCGGGAAAGTCAGCTTCTCGTTATCCACCCACTGTTTGCGCAGGATCGTGGCCATGCAGGCGGTGGCGAACCACAGGGCGAGGATGACGATGGCCCAGAGGGACAGGGGCTTGAGCCACAGCCGCCAGGGGATGGGCCGGCCGGGCTTGAGGCCCTCGTAGAAGTCAATGGAGGGGCGCTGGGGGCCCTGGTCCTTCACATCGAAGATGACGGACCACTGGGGGATGTTGCGGTAGAAGAGCTTGTCGAAGTGGTTGCTCTCGGTGCTATAGTAATCCACGGCGCACAGCGTGGGGATCCAGCGCTCCAGCAACCCGCGCGAGGTGCTCAGCGAGGCGACGAGGATCATCAGGTAGATGACGATGATCTCGTGGGGGCGCAGGCGCAACCGCCGCGCGACGCTGCGGACCAGGAGATTGGCCAGCACCAGGACGAACAGCAGGCCGATGGCCGCCGGGGCGAACTGGCAGATGGCGATCTGGATGCTGGAG
>JAJFUB010000026.1 GCA_021372615.1 bacterium
CTGCCATGCGGCGTTGCCCGGGTCGGCCGCCGCCAGCCGCTGGGCAATCGCTAGGTCGGCTTCATACTCCTCTAGGGCCCCGGACAGGTCCCCCTGCGCCACTCGCACGTCCCCCAGCTTGTTGTGGCTGACGGACAGGTCCCGCTGCCATGCGGCGTTGCCCGCGTCGGCCGCCGCCAGCCGCTCTCGGATGTCGAGGCTGTGCTGGTAGGCCTCCAGGGCCCCGGACAGGTCCCCCTGCGCCACGCGCACGTCCCCGATCCGGTCGTGGCTGACGGACAGGTCGCGCTGCCATGCGGCGTTGCCCGGGTCGGTGGCGGCGAGGCGCTCATACGTGCGTACCGCCTGTTCCCCCGGCTCTCGCGCCGCCGACAACTGGCCGCGCTCCTGGAAGAAGACGGCGATCAGCCCCGGCAGCAGACCCGCCTCGCGCGTCAGGACCTCGTGCTTCTCCGCATGTGCCGAGCACGCCAGAGCATGGGGCAGCAGCGCCTCACACACCTGCCAGTTGCTGTAGTCGGCCTCCGGGAAGGCGCGCTCCACGACCCGCAGCGCCTTCTCGACCCACCCCTGCCTCTCCCCCACCTCCAGCCCATCCTCCTGCACGGCCTGCAGGAGGCGGTGGATGGTCAGCGGGCCGTCCTCGGCCTGCAACTCGATCAGCGAGTAGCGGTGCAACTCCATCAGGGCCTCGTCCACCGCGAGTTCGTCCAGGTCGCCCAGGATATCCCCCGCCAGCCGCAGGACCCGGCGGGGCAGCGGGTCCGGGGCCACGAAGGCCAGGACGCGCAGGATGGACACGGCCTCCGGGCCGAGCTTCTCGATCGACATCTGCCACGTGGTGGCCACGGAGTCCGGGTAGCGTGTGGCGCCGGGCTGACGCCGGGCCAGAAGGCGCTGCCGGTGCTGCGCGTATTGCTCAAGGTAATGCTCAAGAGTCCCGTGCTGCTGGTGGATGTAGGCCGCGGCCTGTTCCAGCGCCAGCGGCAGGTAGCCCAACTCCTTCGCCAGTTCATCCGCCATCGCGCGGTTGGCCTCACTGTCTGCCACGCCGCTGCGACGGATCAGCAGGTCCTGCGCCGGGCCCGACTCCAGCACGTGCACATGCATCGTCTGCACCTCTGCCGACCAGGCGGTGAAGCGGGAGGTGATGATCGTGCGGCACTTGCCGGTCTTGGGCAGCCAGTCCTGGATGCTCTCCTCGTCATGCGCGTTGTCCATGATAAGCAGGCGCCGCGGCCCGCGCGTCAGCTCGTCCAGTGCGCGGCGGGCATTGGCGTCCACGTCGTCCCCCACCGCCACGCCCAGCTTCTCGGCCACGCGGGCGAACTCCAGGGGCAGCAGTTCGGTGTTGGCGGCCGAGACCCACAGGAGGTCGCGGTACAGCCGCCAGAACCGCTCCGCGTACTCCCGGGCCAGGGTCGTCTTCCCGATTCCGCCCTGGCCCTCGACGACGAACGCCGGACTGTGGGTCAGCACCGTCGCGGGGGCCTGGCAGAGCTTCTCATGCAGCTCCGCCAGCAGGGCCTCCCGGCCGACGAAGTAGCGGTTGGCAGCGAAGGGGAGATCGTGGAGGCGCGGGCGTTGCTGGGGCGGGATCTGATCGAGCGCGGCGCGCAGGCGACCGAAGAGCTGCTGCCAGGTCTCGTCCGTAGCCCCGCGCAGGTCCAGGGCCTGCCACTCGCGGATCGGCGCGGGCACGAGCTGATCGGCCCGACCCTCGCCCTCAAAGACGAGCGGGACGACGTACTCGGCGCCGTAGGTCTCGCACTCGGTCCACTGTGACGGCCAGCGCGGAGTGAGGACTGGCAGGATGATGCGGGCGTGCTCGCAGGCCTGCTCGATCAGGTCGTGCCAGAGCGCGACGCGGTCGAGTGCCTCGACATCAAACCAGACGTCGAAGCCGGCGGCGGTCAGGTGGCGGTAGAGGTCCTCGGCGAGTGCACGGTCCTCGGACTTGTAGCTGATGAACAGCGGCGGGTCGGTGGTACCCATGCGGTCCCCCGGCTGAGTGGAGCTGCACCGGGGGTAGTATTCCGTGCGAGGTTGGCGGAGACCTGCCGGGGGACGAGAGGGAGGGGGTCAGGCAGAACCCGAAACGCGCGGAGACCGAGGTCTCTGCGCGCTTTGGGGTGGGGAGGGCCGATGGGTGCCTGGGTTAAGCCCATCGCCCTCCCCTGGCCTGGTTGTGGTGTCTATCCTGCCGATGGCAGGATATCTCGAGTTCGCTTAGCTGGTGGGCAAGCTGGTGGTGGCACTCGAGACGGTGGTGCTGACCCGCTGCCCCAGCGTTGTCCACGCAGTGATGGCGGCAATGGCTACCAGTGCGAGCAACAGGGCGTACTCGACGGTGGTCAGACCTTCCTGGTCCTTCCAGAGCTGCTTGAACATCTGCCTCTCCTCCTCACCGGCGTCGCAGCGCCGGTATGTGGTTTGGTGCGCCCCTGCTACCTCGACTGGCTGTCCGTGGCGTTGGCAGTGCGATTCAGGGCATCGTCCGGACTGTGGTCAGTCTTCGCCGCCTATTCCCCTCGAGGCCGGGGTGCGCGCGCCCCGAGCGGGATGGTCGTCCTGCCCGGCGTTAGCTGGTGGGCAGGTGGGTAGTGGCGCTGGAGACCGTCGTGCTCACCCGGCTCCCCAGAGTGGTCCATGCGGTGATGGCCGCGATGGCCACCAGGGCGAGCAGCAGGGCATACTCCACGGTCGTCAACCCCTCTTCGTCCTTCCAGAGCTTCCACAACATCGCGCTTCCTCCTACTGGGGCTGTGCCGCCAGTGTACTTGGGATGTACCCCTGCTGCCCGGCAACTGTTGGTTCGTCGCACGGCTGCATCTTTGGCTACGTCGCCGCAGGATGTCCAGGCCGGCCTACGGCTGCGTGTGGCGAGAGCCCCCGGGAACATGAGTCTCTCGCCACCGCCGGCAGGTCCGAACTAGCTGGTGGGCAGGTGCGACGTCGCGGACGAGACGGTGGTGCTGGTCCGCTGCCCGAGCGTCGTCCAGGCGGCGATGGCGGCGATGGCCACCAGCGCGAGCAACAGAGCGTACTCTACGGTCGTCAGACCCTCTTCATCTTTCCAGAGCTGCTTGAACATGGACTGCCTCCCTTTGGCGAGCGCTGAGGCTCGTGTCGCGATGTGTACTGCAGATGTGCCCCACGCCCCTAGCTGGTGGGCAGGTGAGACGTCGCAGACGAGACGGTGGTGCTGGTGCGCTGCCCGAGCGTCGTCCAGGCGGCGATGGCGGCGATGGCCACCAGGGCCAGCAACAGCGCGTACTCTACGGTGGTGAGACCCTCTTCGTCCTTCCAGAGCTGCTTGAACATTGACTGCCTCCCGTTGATGAGCGCCTAGGCTCGCGTCGCGGTGTGAACTGTAGGTGTACCCTGCGCCCCTAGCTGGTGGGCAGGTGCGACGTCGCGGACGAGACGGTGGTGCTGGTGCGCTGTCCGAGCGTGGTCCACGCGGCGATGGCGGCGATGGCCACTAGGGCGAGCAACAGCGCGTACTCTACGGTGGTGAGACCCTCTTCGTCCTTCCACAACTGCTTGAACATGACACTCTCTCCCCTGAGATGAGAATGGTGTGGTCGCTGCGGGGGACGCCTACGCGTCCAATCCCGGCTTGCGCCTCTGTCGACTGTTCGGAGTATAGCCAGCACGATTCAAGCAACACCATGGTGTCCCGCAAAGAAATCTCAAGGAGGCGCGTACCTTCCTCACACATATGGCGGCGTCTTGACCGCCCCTCAGCGGGCCTCCAGAGCCCACGTGCACGCCTCTGCGGTCCCTGTCTGGGAACCGCTGGCAGGGCCCGGGTTGTTCAACATGTCGGCACCGGACCGACCGTTTCAGGAGCGGACTCTTGCTGCTTGCGTATGCCTGGAGAGGTTTCACTCGTCGCCGTACGCGCACGACGCTGGCGGTGTTCGGCATCACCCTGGCGATCGGGCTGCTGGTGGCCGTGCTGGCCATCTCGAGTTCAGTCGGCCAGGCGATTGACGACTCGCTGGGGGCGGCCGGCGCCGACATGGTGGTGCAGCGACGAGTCAAGCCCTGCCCCTTCGCGCCGGTCAAGCTCCCCAAGGACCTCGCCGAGATCCCCGCCGACGTCGTCGCCAAGACTCGGGCCATGCCACAGGTCGAAGCGGCCTCGGGAGTGCTGCTCCTGTGGGCGTTCTGGCAGGGGCACCCCACCGTGGTGGCCGGCATAGACCCCACCATGAAGACCATCGGGCCGGTGCGCATCAGCGAGAAGAAGCCAGGCCAGGAAAGCAAGGACAACGAGAAGAGCTGCTGTGCCATCACCAAGGGGCGGTATCTGGTCCGCTACGACGACCGCCACGTCATGCTGACGGCCCAGTACGCCAAGGCCATCGGCAAGACCGTGGGTGACACCATCCATCTGGGCCCCCGGGATGTCTTCAAGATCGTCGGCATTGTGGACCTATCCGGCTCGGCGCGCATCGCCGAGGCGGAGGCCTTCATCCCCCTGAAGACGGCCCAGGCCATGTACGGTAAGGGGCCGGTGGTGGACACGATCTTCGTCGCCCTCCGCGATCAACGCAGCATTGACCTGGTCAGTCAGGTCATCCAGCAGTGGATCGGGGAGGACACGAGCATCACGACCAGCGAGAACGTGGACGCGGCCACGGCCGCCGTCGCAACGTTGACACGCCGCTCCATGCTCATGGTCTCCGCCTTGGTGCTGTTCTTCGCGCTGTTGCTGATCGTCCGGAATGCGCTGTCTTCGGTGGCCGAGCGGCTGTCGGAGGTCGGGCTGATGCGGGCCATCGGCTGGCGCCGTCTGGACGTCGCTCGTCTCTTTGTGGCCGAGGAGTTGTTCGGCGGGGCGATCGGCGGCGTCGCCGGTTGCCTGGTGGGCTGGGGGCTGTCCTACTTGTACGGCTACCTGGCCCAGCCGAAGCTGCCGTCGGCGCTCAGCTCCTTTCCGCCCTGCTCCACCACGGAGCCACCGCTGGCTCTGCCCGTGGACACCGTACCCTCGCCGCTGATCTTCCTGATCGGCTTCGCCGCCGCCATCGTCATCGGCTCCATTGCGGGGCTGGCGGCTTCACACCGCTCCGGGCGGCTTGACCCGGCCGAGGCGTTGCGCAGGCTCTAGACACCCATGACCAACGATTACGTCCAGGCCAACCTGCTCAGCAAGCTCTACGTCGCCGGCACGCGCGAAGTGATGGCGCTGAGTGAGGTCTCCTTCCAGGCGCCCGCCGGCGCTGTGATTGGCTTGTCGGGGCCCTCGGGCTCGGGGAAGTCCACCTTGCTGAACATCCTGGGCGGGCTCGACCGCCCGACCTCCGGCAGTGTCATCGTCAATGACCTACCCCTGGACTGCCTGACCGATGACGGGCTGACGCTCTACCGCCGCAACACCGTCGGGTTCGTGTTCCAAGCCGCGCACCTCATCGCGGCTCTCACCGTCTATGAGAATGTGATGCTGCCACTCATCCCGGTGGCCCTGGCCGAAGCGGAGAAGGAGCGGCGCGTACTGGCGGCACTGGAACAGGCCAACATCGCCCACCGCGCCGATCATCTCCCGGGCGAGTTGTCCGGCGGCGAGCAACAGCGTGCCGCCGTGGCTCGTGCCATAGTCAACGAACCATCCCTGATCTTGGCGGACGAACCGACCGGCGAACTCGACGCCGACAACGCCGCCCGCATCATGGAGATCCTGACCGGTTTCACCGACCAGGGGCGCACGGTCATCATCGCCAGTCACGACGCCGACGTCATCGGCGTGACCGACCGAGTGCTGCGGCTGGAGAACGGCACGCTGGTGGATGAGGCCTGACGCGGACCGCAGGTCACACCCCTACTCGGCTTGCGCGGCAGCTACATATGCTGTACAATCGGTACAGCACGGAATGCTGCAAGGATGATATGCATGGCCACGACGACGGGACGCATGACCATTGGCTTCCGCGAGGAGACGCGACGGCTACTCGAGGGACTGGTGCCGGCCGGAGAGCGCACAGAGTTCGTGGACCAGGCGGTGCGACAAGCGCTGCGCCAGCTCCAGCAGGACCGACTGGAAAGGGACATGGCCGCATGCGCCCGAGAGATGTACGACGAGATCATGCAGATTGAGGCGGACTTCCGTCCCCTCGAAGAGGAGCTGCACCGGGGGGTATGACCGAGACCATGGGCTTCTGTCGCGGCGACATCGTCGTGGTACGTCTCGAACCGGTTGAGGAGTCGGAACAGGGGGGAACTCGTCCCGCTCTCGTCATCAGCAACGATCGCCTCAACCGCACCTTGCCCGTGCTGACCGTCGCCGCGATCACGAGCCGGAAGACCGATCGCGTCTACATGACCGAGGTGCTGATCGAGCCACCTGAGGGTGGTCTCCGCCAGGTCAGCAAGGTACTCCTGCAGCAGATCCGCACGATTGCGCACGCACGAATCCTCGACACGCTGGGCACGGCCAGTACGCACACCATGGAGCACGTTGACGAGGCGCTGCGACTGGCACTTGACCTATCCTGAGACCCCCCCGGGCAGGTTCCTCTCCCCCACTCCCCGAAATGCCTCGCATTCTCCTGTGAGGCTGCCCCCATGTCTGTCTCCTGCGAACTGCTCCATGCTCACGCCCCCATGGCTGACGGCACAGAGGAGCATATCCCCTACTGGCATCTGGACTCGGGCCAGCCGGGGGAGAGCTTCCTGGTGCTTGCCGCCCAGCACGGGATCGAGGTCCAGGGCTGCGAGGTCGTGCGACGCTTCCGCGACCTCTGCCTGACCGAGCTGCGGCGCGGACAGGTCTACTTGGTGCCCTTCGCCTGTCCGCCGGCAGTGCGCGCGCGCCGCTCACACCTGCACCTGCAGCCCGAGCAGCCCGTCGCCGAGAACAAGGCCAACAACATGAACCTGCTGTGGCCGGGCGATCCGCAGGGCAACGAGACTGAGCGGGTAGCCTACGCCCTGCATACCGCGGTGGTGGACCGCTGCACCTGCTGCCTGGACCTCCACTCCTGGTCCCGCTTCACCGCCACGGCCGCGCTGGCCCGTGACGACGTGCCGAGGTCCATCGAGATGGGGCTGGCCAGCGGCTTCCGCTTTCTCGAGCTGCTCGGCAACCCCCGCACCCCGCATGCCGGGATGCTGGAGAACCTCTTCAGCAGCCGCGGGCAGGGGGCGATCAGTGTCGAGTTGACCGGGCAGTGGGTCGTGCGCGAACCCCAGGTGCGCGAGGGCGTCCGCTGCGCCACCAACCTCGCGCGGCTGTGCGGACTCTTTGACGGCGAGCCGGAGCGCCTCGCTGGCCCGGTCGTCCGCTTCCATCAGAACACCTGGCGCGACAGCGTGACCCAGGTTGTGGCCCCCTGCGACGGGCTGTTTGTCGAGGCCGGGCTGCACACCTCGGACCACGTCGAGGCCGGCCAGCGCCTCGGCCACCTGATCCGCGCCGACGACCTGGAGACGGTAGAGATCATCGCGCCGGCGGCGGGCTACCTGTACAGCTACGGCTGCTTCCGCTCGCATTCGGATGTGCAACTGCCGGCGATGCATCCCTATGCGGAGGTGGGTGACGTGCTGGCCGGGATCATGCAGCCATGACCACATGAAGGGGAGACGAGGCCGATGGCACCCACCTGCGAGCTGGGCACTATCACCGCTTCGCGCCGCGACGGCGCGGAGGTCCGCGTGCCGTACTGGCATCTGCAGTCCGGCCAGCCCGGCGAGGTCCTGGCCGTCACCGCCGCCCAGCACGGCAACGAGGTGCAGGGCTGTGAAGTGGTGCGTGCCTTGCGCGAGGTGTGTGAGCGCGACCTCCTGCGCGGCGAGGTCTACCTGATCCCCTTCACCAACCTCCCCGCCGTGCAGCACCGCCGCTCCCACACCACCCTGGAGGGGGAGCAACCGTACGGCGAGGACCTCGGCGAGAACATGAACCGCACGTGGCCCGGCGACCCCGAGGGCAATGACACGGAGCGGCTAAGCCACGCCATCCACCAGGCCGTCATCAGCCGGTGCGATCACGTCCTTGACCTGCATAGCTGGTCGCGCTTCACCGCCACCTGCACGCTGGTGCGAGCCGAGTGCGCCAACGCGATGGCCATGGCCGACGCGGCTCAGATCCGGTTCACCATGAAGCAGGAGCGGCCGCAGCTTCCCGACGGCGCCCCCGCCCCCATCGGCGTCCCCTTCAACAACGACGGACGCGGCGCGCTGTGCATCGAGCTGGCCCCGCAGTGGGTCATCCGTGAGAAGGAGGTGCGGCAGGGCCTGCGCGCCGCCACCAACATCGCGAAGCTGCTGCACCTGATGGACGGGGAGATGGAACGGATTGGGGGACCGTTGGTGATGTTCAGCGCGGCCGACCGGGAAGCCCGGACTTACACCCTCCGCGCCCCCCGCAGCGGCCTCTTTGTCGAAAGCGGGCTGGAGACCTCAGACCGTGTCGAGGCGGGCCAGAAGCTCGGACACCTGATCTGCGATGACGACCTGACGACCGTGGATCTTGTCGCACCCGTGTCGGGCTACCTGTGGCAGTATGGCTGCCACCGCGAGCACTCCGACGTGCGGCTGCCCGCGATGCACCCGTATGCGGATGGGGGGGACATACTGGCGGCGGTGATGACGGTCTAGGGGAGGCCAGCGAGCAAGCGGATCGCCTCATTGGCCAGCGTCAGGCCGAAGATGCCCGTCACCGTCGGCAGGCTCCCCAGCGCGCGGCGACGGCGGCCGCGCTCCAGCTCCCCTGCCGCCAGCTCCTCGGGCGGGAACACCCGCCGCGTGTCCACCGGCTCGTCGCTGTAGACACAGCGCACCGATGGCTCGACCCCGCGCCGGCGCAGGCCCTGGCGCAACTGCCGCGCCAGCGGACACCCGGTCGTCTGCCCCAGCGGCCCCACCCTGATCCGCGTGGTGTCCGCTCGCAGAGCCGCCCCCATCGAGGAGATGAGCGGCACCCCGCGCTCTATCGCGGCGCAGATCAGCTCGAGCTTGGGCGTGTAGGCGTCAATGGCGTCGACGATGACATTCGGCTCGCCCGCGAACACTTCGTCCATCGTCTCGACGTGCACGAAGGTCCGCACCGTGTCCACCTGGCAGTCGGGGTTGATGTCCCGCACGCGCTCCGCGGCGACCTCGATCTTGGGCCGACCCAGGGTGGAGGTCAGGGCATAGAGCTGCCGGTTGATGTTGCTCTCGCGGACGAAGTCGTGGTCCACCAGGCGCAGGTGCCCGATCCCGGCGCGCGCCAGACCCTCCGTGGCGTAGCTGCCCACGGCGCCCAGACCGATGACGGTCACGCGGGCGGCGTGCAACCGCGCCAGGCCCTCCGCCCCGATCATCATCTCCATGCGGCGGAAGCGTTCGCTCATGTCACCGACCCCGTCGGCAGCAGTGGCCCCAACAGCCGCCTGGCATTGCCCCAGGTGATCTCGCGCAGCTCGTCAGCCGGCACCCCGCGCAGTGGCGCGATCCCCTCGAGGATGGCTGGCAGGTTCGCCGGCTCGTTGCACACCTCTCCCCCTTCCGCGACCAGCACATGCGGCCGGTAAGGCTCCGGCGGCAGCAGGGCGGGGGCGTCGGTCTCGACGAGGAGCCGGTCCAGCGGCACGGCCGGCAGTGCTGCCCGCGCCCGCAGCTTCCGCTCGTCGAGCACCCCGCCGCCGAAGGAAAAGAACGCGCCCCTCGCGGCCAGCGGCGGGATCATCTCCGCCGCCCCGCCATAGGCGTGGATGAGCAGCGGCGGGGACGGGCCCTCGCGCTCCAGCACCTCCAGCAGCCACCCCCAGGCCTGCAGACAGTGGACCATCACCGGCCGGTCCAGCTCGCGCGCCAGCCGCAACTGGGCCACGAAGACCTCCTCCTGCGCAGGCAGGTCCGGCTCCTGGACCCAGCGGTCCAGGCCGATCTCACCGACGGCCGCGGGCACGGTCAGCAGGAGTGCCCGGAGCCGCTCCAGCCACCCCGCCACACGCTCGCTCACAAACCACGGGTGTAGACCGAAGCAGGGCACGAGGCCGGCATGGGTCCGGGCCAGGGCGAGCACATCCTCCCAGTCGCCCTCGTGGGTGGCGTTGACAACCTGGCAGCCCACCCCCGCCGCGCGAGCGCGCTGCAGAACCTCCGCCACGTGTGGCGCAAGGACCTCTTCCTGCAGATGGTTGTGGGCGTCAATCAGGTGTGTCATGGCTGCCTGCCGTCGGTCAGCGTCGTTCGTCGCGCCAATCCCTGCCGCCTGCCGCCCGTGAAACATGCCCGACACATTCGCCCCCTATGCTCGGGCCATGGCACGCCGCCCTGCCCACAATCAGGATTTGACGCCGTCGGACTTGGAGGGTATCTTTCCGGGCATGTTACGTCCGCCGTGCCGAGCGCTACTGTATGGGCAGCAGACGGCCGCCGTGCGGGCGGCGTTGGAGCAGGCCGGCTGCGTGGTAGCCGTGGCCGCGGACGAAGCGACGGCAGCCGAACTGAAGGCCACCCAGCGGCCGGAGGTCATCTTCGCCTGCGAACTGCCACCGGGCGCCGCCGGGCGACTGCACCGCCTGCCCCCGCAGCTCGATGCCACCTATTGCCTCCTGCTCGACCGCCGCCTGTTGGGCCAGACACTGATCTCCCCCGAGTACGACGACTTCATCCTGTTGCCTCTGGACACCGCCGAGGTCGAGGCGCGGGTCAGCCTGTGGCGCTGGCGTCGCGAGCAGCTCACCGCCGAGGGGGTGTTGCGGGCCGGAGCCCTGGTCGTGGACCTGGCGAACTACCGGGTGACGATGGAGGGGGCGCCGGTCACGCTGACCTATAAGGAATATGAACTGCTCTGCCTGCTCCTGCGGCGGCGGGGGCAAGTCCTCACACGCGACCAGGTCCTCGACCTCGTCTGGGGGCCCGACTACTACGGCGGCAGCCGCACCGTGGATGTGCACGTGCGACGCCTGCGGACCAAGCTGCCGGAAGTGGCCGACCTGATCGCGACCGTACACGGCGTGGGGTACCGGTTCGACGGCTAGAACCCAAACAGCCGCTGCGCGTTGTCGTGCAGGATCAGCCGCTTCTGCCTCTCCCCTATCTCTGCCCCCGTCACCAGCCCCAGCGTGTAGCCCGGGTCCAGCAGTGTCAGGTCCGTGCCGAACAGGATCCGCTCGGCGCCGACGACGCTGACCGACTGCTCCAGCTTCCCCCATGGCGACAGGCCCGAGCACAGCTCCAGGTACAGGTTCGGCCGATCCGCCGCCACCGTCAGCGCCGTCTCCCAGGTGTCCCCACCCATGTGGCCCATGATGAGCGCCAGGTCCGGGAAGAGGTCCGCGGCCCGGCCCATGGCCAGACACATCTCATCAAACCAGGTGTGCACCAGCAGGGGCTTGCCGAGCTCCACCAGGGCCGCTAGCAGCGGCCGCGCCTCGGGACAGTCGGCCTGGTAGCCACAGTGCTTCGGGTGCAACTTTGCCCCGACGAAGTTGGGCAAGGCGAGCAGCTCCCGCACTTGCGCCAGCGACTGCTCTGCGTAGCCCGGGTGGATCACGACGTACCCGTGCAGCTCCGGGTGCCCCTCGATGACCTCGCGCACCCGCTCGTTGCCCTCGTGCACGTCATAGCCGATGGCGCACGTAGACGACAGGCAGCAGTGTTCGATGCGGAAGCGGCGACAAGTGTCCAGCAGGTCCTCGATGGGGGTGTACGGGTTGGGCAGGCCGACCCAGGGGCCGTAGTGGGCATGGACGTCTATGAGAGGCCGGGAGGCGGGAATCGGGAATCGGGAAGCGGGAGTCGAGGTCGCCGCTGCCGTTGGGAGGGGCCGGCTACCAGCCGGCCCGCTGTCGCTGCCGCCGGGCGCCTCCCCGATGAGCGAGAGCACATTCCCCGCCAGCACCTGCGCCCGCTCCTCCTCCGTCAGCCGCGCATGACGCACCATCTCCAGGCATGGCCCAGGCATGTCGAACGGCGCGCGCGTCCCGAACAGGACATGCTCGAGACCGACCTCGTTGCGGATGATCTCGATCTCGTTGAGCAGGAAGAGCTGCCAGGTATCCGTATAGGTCTGCGGGTGCAACTCGCACGCCGCCAGGAACTCGCTCAGCCCGTACGAGACGGCGCTGAAGATGAGCGGCACCCCCGTGCCCTGGAAGAGGTCCACCAGCGGCGGAATGACCGAGCCCGCGTCAAACCCGTTGTCGAAGAACAGGGGCAAGCCGCAGCCTGCCAGGTCGTCCACCAGCCGCCGGAAGCTCAGCGACGTCACCGACCAAAGCTGCGTGCGGGGGAAGAGGCGCACCATGCGGAAGCCGCGCTCGCGCAGTGACGCGATCTCCTCGCGGCAGGCGAACCAGTCGCCGGGGCGGATGGTCGCCACCGGGAGCAGCTCGGGGTACGCGGCGCAGACCCGCAGCGTCTCCTCGTTGCCCTCGGGGAAGCTGTCCCACACCCCACGCCCCGAACACGTCAGCGCCCGGTCCACGCCGTTGGTGTGCAGGATGTGCAGGAGCCGGTCCAGGGACCGGTCCTGGGTGTCCTTCTGCCAGTAGCCGAAGAGGGTGTTGCAGTCGAGAAGCATCTTTGCCTCCCCGCTCACGCCCCGCAGTGAGGGCGAGTGTACCCCGTAAGGGGACAATCTCCTACCTTCCCCACACAAGGTATCCGGCCCTGCGCCGCCCAATTGACAGGTAGCTTCCCAAGGAGTGATCCGTCATGCAACTCGGCTTTGTCGGCATGGGCATCATGGGCTCGGCCATGGCCCAGAACCTGCTCAAGGCGGGCCATCCGGTGATGGTGTGGAACCGCACCCGCGAGAAGACCGCCCCGGCGATGGCGGCGGGGGCGACAGTGGCCGACTCTCTCCCCCACCTCGCCCGCGCGTGTGACCTGATCTTCGTCTGCGTGGCGGATACGCCCGACGTGGAGGCGGTGCTGTTTGGTGCGGAGGGGCTGGCGGAGGGACTGGCCAACGGCGTCCCACCCCCTGCCCCCTCCCTGCAGGGAGGGGGAACGGCTCGCAAGACGGTCGTGGACCATAGCACCATCTCGCCCGAAGCGACCGTGGACTTTGCCCGGCGCATCAACGCCCTGGGCTGCGATTATCTCGACGCCCCCGTGTCCGGCGGCCAGGGCGGGGCCGTCGCAGGCACGCTGGCCATCATGGTCGGCGGCAACGAGGCGGTGTGCGAGCAGGTCCGCCCCTACTTCGAGGCGATGGGGCAGAACATCGTTTACTGCGGACCACAGGGCAACGGCCAACGGGTCAAGGCCGTCAACCAGGTGATCTGCGCCCTCAACATCCTGGCCTGCAGCGAGGGGATGCTGTTCGCGCGGCAGATGGGCTTGGACCTGGAGACGGTCCACAAGGTGGTCTCCAGCGGGGCGGCGGGGAGCTGGATGGTATCGAACCTGGCCCCCAAGATGATCGCTGGCGACTTCGCCCCGGGCTTCATGATCCGCCTGCAGGCCAAGGACCTCAACATCGCCTCCGGCAGCATGGCCGCCCTGCCGGCGGACTATGCCGGCACGCGCCTGACCGCCGAGCTGTTCAACGCAGCCGTGCGCGCGGGGCTGGGCGAGCAGGGCACGCAGGGCCTGGTGAACCTGCTGGGTTGGGGGGCAGACGACTGACTGCCCGGCGGGGCACGAGGGAACCCGGCGCTACCGGATTTGTTTGCCCTAGAGAAGGTCCCGGGCGGGCACGCGGCGAAGGGCCCCTGGCCCAAGTCAACCGCACCACGAACCGCACGCTTGCCTGGAAGCGCTTCCCGCAGTCACTGCCCGATTTGGGCGCCTCTCCCCTGAGACGGGCCGGCCTCTGGCCGGCCCGTCGCCTTTTCTCCTGACATTTCCAGCAGCGAAACATCCCCGAAACAACTGGCCCCTATGCTGGCGACGTGGCCGGGAAACGCCCGGCCATCATCACTGCCGGCGCGACGCCCGGCGCCTTCTGAGGAGGACATCCATGGAACCCGGTAGCCCCGAGGCCCGCCAGTTCGTGCTGGAGCAGGCCAAGGCCAACAACGTGCGCTTCATCAAGCTGTGGTTCACCGACATCCTGGGGTATCTGAAGAGCTTTTCGATCACGATGGAGGAGTTGGAGGCCTCGATGATCGAGGGGCGTGGCTTTGACGGCTCCTCGATTGACGGCTTCGTCCGCATTGACGAGAGCGACATGATCGCCATGCCGGACCCGGCGACCTTCGTCGTGCTCCCCTGGCGCAGCACCGACGCGAACGGCGGGGTCGGCCGCATGTACTGCGACATTTACCAGCCGAACGGCGAGCCCTTCCATAGCGACCCGC
Source organism: bacterium (assembly GCA_021372615.1). Taxonomy (NCBI): domain Bacteria; species bacterium. The sequence goes on from JAJFUB010000026.1 coordinate 14,250, forward strand.
GCTATGTGCTCAAGCGCCAACTGGAGCGGGCTGCCAGCCACGGCTTCACCTTCTATGTCGGGCCGGAACTCGAGTACTTCTACTTCCCCAACGCCCGGACCCCCGAAGCCCTCGACACCGGCGGCTACTTCGACATGACGGCCAATGACTCAGCCATGGACCTGCGCCGCGACACCATCGTGGCCCTGGAAGCCATGGGTGTGGGCGTGGAGTACAGCCACCACGAGGTGGCCCCCAGCCAGCACGAGATTGACCTGCGCTACACCGACGGGCTGAGCATGGCCGACGCCTGCATGACCTACCGCATCACGGTCAAGGAGGTCGCCCTGCGCCACGGCCTGTACGCGACCTTCATGCCCAAGCCAATCTTCGGGGAGAACGGCAGCGGCATGCACACCCACCAGTCGCTGTTCCGCGGGGACACCAACGCCTTCTTCGACGCCAACGACCCACGGTTCCTATCCAAGGAGTGCTACGCCTATATCGCCGGTCTGCTCAAGCACGGGGCGGAGATCACGCTGGTCACGAACCAGTGGATCAACTCCTACAAGCGCCTGGTGCCCGGCTACGAGGCCCCGGTCTACCTGTCGTGGGCGCTGCGCAACCGCTCGGACCTGATCCGCGTGCCTCAGTACGCACCCGGCAAGGAGAAGGCCACGCGCATCGAGTACCGTGCTCCCGATCCGGCGTGCAATCCGTACCTGGCCTTCGCCGCCATGCTGGCCGCCGGCCTGGAGGGCATCGAGCAGGGCTACACCTGCCCCGAGCCGACCGAGAGCAACGTGTACAAGATGCTCGAGCAGGAGCGCAAGCGGCGCAAGATCGGGACCCTGCCCCCCGACCTGCTGTCGGCCATCGAGATCGCCGAGGGGAGCAAGGTGCTCAAGAAGGCCCTCGGCGAAGAGATGCACAGCAAGCTGATCGAGAACAAGAAGGTGGAGTGGGATCAGTACCGCATGCAGGTGACGGACTACGAGATCAAGCGCTATCTGCCGGTGCTGTAGCTCGGCGGCGGCAACAGGACGCGCAGAGCATGAAGTGGGACAGGCAGCGATGCCTGTCCCACTTGCTCTTCCGGGTTCGGGGCGGGGACTACCAGCCCGGCGGGTAGGCGGTGGCGTTCTTCCAGGGCAGATAGGTGCCGCCGTACACGATCGCCTTGGGCGCATGGATCCGCTGCGACTTGGTCCACTTGGTGTGGCCGTCGCAGTACGCGACATTGATGCCATCATTGTGGGTGTACAGCACCCCGCAGTCGCAGCCGGCGTAGTCGGTCACAGGCCGCCAGAAGCTGGAGCCGGCCGACTCGCCGAGCATCGCCATCTCTGCGGGGACGATGATGGTGCCCAGAGCTGCGCCACCGGTGAGGCCGCAACTGACATTGTACGAGCTCCCGGGGACTTGCGCTGCCATGGAGGCGGCGACATTGCCGCAGTAGGTCCGCGGGCTCATGCTCGGGCACTGGTAGACTTGCGTGTTCTTGACGTAGGGCAGCACATGCTGGATCGGCAGGCCGCCCCACCGGGAGGCGGCGGTGCAGTTGGCGCCACGGACGGGCAGCCGCTCATCATAGTCCTGGGCATACTGCATCATGGCCAGGCCAAGCTGCTTCATGTTGCTCAGACATGACGTCTGACGCGCCTTCTCGCGCGCCTTGGCGAAAACGGGGAACAGGATCGCCGCCAGGATGGCGATGATGGCAATGACCACAAGCAATTCAATCAAGGTGAAGCCTCGTCTCATCATCAGCACCACTCTCCTTCACATATGTAGTTCTTCCCCATATCTTCCGCCGCCCTTCCCATGTTCTCCTGCTCATGGCAGGGGTCTGGTGCTGGCCCGAACAAGAGGAACCGGGACAGGCGAGTGCTTGTCTGTCCCGGCCCCGGCGTCACCATGGCCCCGGCCCGACGCGGGGCGCCTACCTGAACACCATATAGGGGTAGTACTCAAACAGATGGTAGTTCTGCCACGGTAACGGCGCCGCGGCGGAGAGCTCGCTGCCGTCCTCCAGGTGCACCGAGTAGTCATACCGCGAGACCAGGAAGCGCCAGGTGTCCCCCACCTGCGGCTTGCCGCCCCACCTGTCGAAGGCCGACCACGGCAGGCGCATCTCCGCGATCCACTTGTTGTCCCGGTCCGACCAGTCGTCGAACGTCCCGACCACCGTAACCTTGGCCTCCATGCCCGACTCGTACTTCATCCAGCGCTTGTCGCCGCCGGAGCCGCGGCGAGCATAGAAGTAGTCGCGGGTGCAGCTGCTGGGCACCACGTGGAACTCCCAGTACCACGGCTGCTCATCGCTGGGCTTGACGAACAGCTCAATGATGTCATCGGGGCCAAAGGGGTTGTCATGGCCGGCCGGGGTGGCGCAGTAGATGTCGCGATCCTCAAGTTCTGCGCCCAGGTACAGGTACTTGTCGTCCCACATCAGGCGCGCATGACTCTGCGAGCGGGCCCGCCGGGCAGTGATCATCCTGAACTCGATCCAGTTCATCCTCGGCGGGACGACGAAGTGCTCGATCTCCTGCGCCCGTGCCCAGGCGGGGTCATCGAGGCTGCCGTCAATGACAATCGGCTTGTCCGCCCGCACGCACTGGTACGCCGCGCTCTTCCCGAGCGAAAAGGGCTCGCCCCAGGGCGGGGGTGCCTGGGCCACGGCCAGCGCGCATGAGCCGAGAGTGAGAACCAGCAGCAAGGGTTTCATGCCGGACCTCCAAAGCGGCGGTATTGTGGCAGCGGCCCCGCGGCCGCGTCGGTCATGTCAGCTCAGATCCCCCTCCACCAGCACCGCCCGCACCGGCGAGCCCTCCGCGCCCTTGATGCGCAGCGGCAGGCAGACCAGTGTGTAGCGGCCCGGGCGCACCTCTGCCAGGTCGATGGTCTCAAGCGCCAGCACCCCGGCTCCCAGCAGCAGACGATGGGCCGGCGTCTCACCGTCGTCGTACCGGTCCACGCTGATGTAGTCCAGCCCCACGAGCCGGAGTTGCCGGTCCACACACCAGTGCGCGGCATCGGCGGCCACGTAGACATAACGGTCGCTGAACTCGCCGCTGACGACGCGGCCGCTGTGGGAGTTGCCCGTGCGGAAGAGGATGGCCTCACCAGGGCTGGTCTCGACGTCTTGCAGGTCCTCGGCGGTCACGGCCTCGGGGTTCAGAATCTCCACTACCTGGGCCGGCATGACGAAATCCGCCGGTGTGTAGTCATCCAGGTGCTTACCGCCTGCGATGAAATGGGCCGGGGCGTCCAGGTGTGTGCCTGAGTGGGCGCTGAGGCTGAGGTTGGACTCCTCCGTCACCTTGATCCCGGGGATCGGCCCGGTTGACTCGCGCACGAACGAGCGGTCGCCCGGGTAGGTGATGTTTTGCTCGCCCAGAATGATCGAGATGTCGTGGATGACCATGGTAGGGAAGTAATTGGGCCAGGATTGGCGAAACTCCTGCAAACACCCCCCGGAGCTGCCCATGCCCGATCTGATGCTGCGGATCATCAACGACCTGTGGTTCGCCGCCCGTCACATCGTCAGCGACGAGTACGACGCGGCCCTAACCCGCCTCGGGGAGTTCCTGCCCCTGACCATCCACGAGGTGCCCTCCGGCACGCCATGCTGGACGTGGCGCATCCCCAACAAGTGGGGGGTCAAGGAGGCCTGGATCGAGGCCGACGGCCGGCGGTTGGTGGACGTGGCTGACCACCCGCTGCACATCGTCTACGGCTCCCTCCCCCTCGATGAGGTGGTCTCCCGCGAGGAGCTGATGCGGCATTTGCGCTGGAAGGACGACCGCCCCGGCGCGATCCCCTTCGAGTTCAAGTACTACGAGCGCGACTGGGGCTTCTGCCTCCCCCGTGACTGGCTGGACCGCTTCACCGCCGAGCAGTACCGGGTGAAGATTGACATCGTGGATGAGCCGGGGGCGCTGAAGATCGGCGAGCACTTCATCCCCGGCCAGACCGACCGCTGCGTGGTCATCGTCTCCCACTTCTGCCACCCGGCGATGGTCAATGACGACCTGGCCGGCGTAGCCGTCAGCGTGGATGTCGCCCGGCGCCTGCGCGACCCGTACTACTCCTACCGCTTCCTCTACCTGCCCGAGACCATCGGCTCGGTGGCATACCTGTCCCAGCATGAGGACCTGATCCCCGACATGGCCGCCGGGATCTTCCTGGAGATGCTGGCCACCTCCGGCCCACTCGTGTTGCAGCACTCGTACGAGCACGAGGCGCGGATTGACCACATGGCCTCGTACGTACTCGCCCGGCACCAGCCGGGGCTGCAGGAGGGCAAGTTCCGCACCATCATCGGCAACGACGAGATGGTCTTCGACGGCCCCGGTGTGCGCGTCCCGATGATCAGCCTCTCCCGCTGGCCCTACCCCGAGTACCACACCAGCGACGACAACCCGAGCGTCATTGTGCCCGGCAACCTCGTCCACGCGCGCGAAGCCGTCCTGGACCTGATCCGTCACCTGGAGGCCGACTATGTGCCGGTGCGCAACTTCCGCGGGCCGCTGTTCCTGTCGGGCCACGGACTGTGGGTGGACTGGCGCGTGAACCTCAAGCTCAACCGGGCCCTGGAGTGGGTCATCAACAACATTGAGGGCGACTACAGCATCTCGGAACTGGCGGCGCAGGCGGGGGTGGACTTCTGGGAGCTGAAGGAATGGCTTGACCGGGCGCTGGGGCATGGGGTAATAGGGAACCGTCCGGCATTGTAGAGCGACGGCCATAGCCTGGAATCAGGGCGGGGTGTCCGTCGAAGCGACAGCGGAGGCGGACGGGGACCCCGCCGTTTCGTGTGCCATCACACGGGCGGCCGCGTCCGCATCGCTGCACGACGCCCCGCCCTCGTCACGACTGGAGGACACCACATGTACCGTGTAGGCCAAAAGGAAGCCGATGCCCTCACCAGGACGCTACTGTCCGGTGAGCTGTTCCGCTACCACATCGGCGGGGAATGCACGCGCTTCGAGGCGCGGTGGGCCAAGGCCGTTGGGGTGAGGAACTGCCGGATGACCTCCAGCGGCACCACCGCCATCACGGCGGCGCTCGTTGGCCTGGGCCTTGGCCCCGGCGATGAGGTCGTCGTGCCGGCCTGCACCTACATGGCCTCGGCCGTCTCCGTCCTGGCGGTGGGCGCCATCCCCATCGTCTGTGACATTGACGAGTCCGTCACGCTCGACCCGAAGGCCCTCGCCGCCCTCGTGGGCCCGCGGACGCGGGCCGTCATCCCCGTGCACATGTGGGGCCTCGTGTGCGACCTCGATGCCATCATGAAGGTCGCCAAGAAGCACAAGCTGCTGGTCGTCGAGGACTGCTGCCAGTGCGTCGGGGGCGGCTACAAGGGCAAGAGCGTGGGCTCCGTCGGCCACGCCGGCGCCTTCAGCTTCAACTACTACAAGAACATGACGGCCGGCGAGGGCGGGGCCTTCGTGACCGACGACGATGCCGTGGCCCGCAAGGGCGCCTGCATGATTGACTGCTGCAGCTTCTACTGGGACGGCCGCACCGACTTCGTACCCTTCACCTCGAACGGCTCGCGCGCCTCGGAACTCGAGGGCGCCATGATGAACGCCCAACTGGACCGCCTGCCGGGCATGATCAAGGCCATGCGCAAGCAGAAGCAGACGATCCTGGAGGCGACCGCCGACACGGGCCTCAAGCCCATCAAGGCCAACAGCCTGGAGTGGGAGTGCGGCACACACGTGGGGTACATGCTACCCAGCCCCGAGCAGGCCGAGCGCTTCGCCGGGCTCGTCGGAGGCTTCGTCACGGCCAAGACCGGGCGCCACATCTACACCGAGTGGGACCCGATCTTCGCCCATCAAGGCGCCCACCACCCGGCGCTCAACCCGTACAACCTGCGTGAGAACGCCGAGTGCCGGATGGACTACACCAAGGACATGTGCCAGAGGTCGCTGGAGATCCTGAACCGTGCGGTCCTCATCGGCACCCACCCGGACCGCAAGGCCGCCGAGACAAAGGCCCTCATCAAGCGCGTCAAGTCGGCCGCGACAGAGGTGCTGTAGGGCGGTCAGTCTGATCGGCAACGCGACGAGCGCCGGCCTCTGCGGAGGCCGGCGCCTTCGTGTCGAGGTCAAGGGAACGACTCCCGCAGAACCGACGCGGCCCAACCCAGGAAGCTCTCGCTCCTGCGCATGATCCCCTTGAGCACTTCCTGGCTAACCGGGCGGCCGTTGTAGGAGACATTGTTCTTGTGCCGCAGTACCTCCCGCAACTGCCGACAGCGCGCAGGTGCCTCCCGCTCGTATGCCGTGCCAGCGCAACACTCCTGTAGGAAGCGCGGAGCGACCGCCTCGTGGTCATCGCCAGTTGGCTGCCGCAACTTCAGGCGCAGGCACACGGCATCGTTAGCCCCGATGACCGCCAGAATCGCGTTTGCCGCCGCTTGCAGTGCGTGATCGCCGTCAGCCGCAGCCTGGGCGACCTCCCAGAACTTGACGGCACTATCCCACCGTGTCTGCCATGGTGCCATGTCTGACTATCCACCCTGGGGACTCCCCGGCCAGGCGGATCCCATCCTGTTGGATGTTGCGCCACAGTGGATGGTCGGCAGCTTCCCAGGCGCGCAACTGGGCCACATCAGCCACCAGCCACGACAGCGGCACGATGTGATCCCGCTCCAGCGCTCCGAGGAGCTGCTCGATCCGTTCGTGCGCCTCCGCATCATCCCGTTCGACAACCAACAGCAAGTCCACGTCGCTATCCGAGCGGTGGGTGCCGCGCGCCGCGCTGCCGAACAGGGCGACGGCGAGCAGGCCCGGCACGCCTTCCTGCAGGGCCCCAACCAGCGCGTCAGTACGCCGCTGCTCCTGGCGGAACAACTCGCGCACTGCCATCGCAACAGGCTCCCCCCGCGTCGTGAAGCTATACAGCATGGCGGGGGCCGCGTGCTGAGCCTCGACCACCCCCGCCGCCACCAGTTGCCGGATGACAACGCTGACCTGGCTCTGAACCATGCCCAGACGACGCGCAATCTCCCGGCCAGACAGCGCGAGGCCCTCCGTCGCCAGCAGGCGCAGGATGCGCACCTTCGTGCGTGTCGCCAGGATGTCATCCAGCGGGCATTGCAGCCACATGAGGACGCAGACGCCTCCCAGAACTACAGATCACATGATATACAAAGTAATATCACTTGATATATAAGATAGAACTCCCGCGCCACGATGTCAACTCCACTCTCGCCTCGCCCACCTCACCCATTCGTCGCCGGTGTGTGCTCCGGGGCCAGGCTCATCCCCGCCGTGCTCGTCAACGGGTAGACGCGGAAGTGCCCCCTTGCCTCCTCAGCCAGTTGCGGCAGGTCAGCTACGTGCCCGAGCTGGCGGATCGTGTGCCACTCGCTCTTGCGCGGCACGCGACAGTACGTGTCCCAGAAGCACAGCCCGTCGGCGCCGGCGGCATAGTACTCCTCCGCCCGGCGGGGGTAGTCCGTCGCTGGCATGTAGCGCGGGTACACGTCCGGATAGACGCGGCACGTCTCACCCGCCAGCGCCTTCACCTCCGCGATACGCTGCGGCGTCACGCTCAGATCAGCTCGGACCTCCGTGTCCAGCCAGCGGTTGGGCAGCCAGCAGGGATGCACGATCGCACGGTCTACCCACCGTCGGGCCAGCCACTGGCTCACATCGAGCCCCAGCGCCAGGGACTGCTCCACGCCCGCCATCACCGTGACCGAGAACTCCAGACGCTGCCCCCGCCTCTGCCCCACCTCGTCGAGCATCTCCCGCACGTCCTGAACGAACCGGCTGACATAGCGGGCCTGGTGCCGCCACCAGCGCGGGTCCATCGGGTCGAGCCCGTGCGGGTCCTCGCCGTATTCCGCCGTGAAGTCCGCCACCACCGCCGGCTCGAAGCTCACGAAGGGCCAGCCGCGATTGAACAGGACGTGCACGCCATCCAGCGGCCAGTGCTCCACCTGTTCGCGCAGCACACCAGTGAAAGTCTCCCGCACCAGCGGATGGGCGAAGGAGTAGTGCCCCACCGGTGCGCCCCGGCGGCCCACCTGCCGCACCTCCGGGCAGCGATGGAACAGGTCGCCCTCCGCCCTGGGCCAGTGCAGCGGCGCTAGGCGCGAAGCCACCGGCCGCATGAGCCCGTGCACGCGGAGGCCCATCTCGTGGACAGTGTCGGCCAGGTTCTGTAGCGTGTCGCCCGCAGCCGCTGCCGGCGACACGAACCCATAGGGCGACACGCCGCCGGTCAACACATGCGCCCGGGGGTACTGACGGCTGGGGAAGTAGCAGACATCGCCCAGTGCGGTGGACCAGAGCACCAGGAAGAAGTCGCTGTCCTGCAGAGGCTGAAGATGATAGTGGACTTCATCGGCGCTCAGCGGGTAGCCGTCGTGCAGGTCGGAGTCGCCGATGTAGATGAGCCGTCGCGTGTCTGGCTGCCCCAGCCGGGCGCGGTACATCGCCACCTCTGCGGGGGCCATGGGCTCCAGCCGCACCCAGGCCAGGCCGGCGGCCTCGTGGGGAAACCGCGCCGTGCGCCGTGGCGCCACGTGTAGTTCCCGGTCGCTCAGGTCGGCGCAGCACCACAGCACCTCGGCCACGTCGTTCATCCCGAAGACCTTTTCGGGATGCGGCTCATCCTTGCGGCCATACAGCTCCGGCTCGATGAGTTCATAGCTGCGCTGGCCGGAGAGCTTTACCCACAGGAACTGCTCGGGGATCGTCAGGCCGAGCTTGGCGGCATGGCTGTTATGCCCGTGGCCGTAGTGGATACCCAGGAAGAGGCGGTGCCAGCCGCGGACGCCTAGGGGCACGGCAAGCGGCGGGGGGTTGAAGTGGGGCCGGCAGTACACCGCCCGGCCAGCGAGGTCGGCAGTCTCGTAGTCGTAGATTCCCCACTGATCGGGAGCCGGATCGCGACTGAGGGCGGACGAGGGACGGGCGCGCGAAAGATCGGAGATGACCACACCGTCCGGCATGTTGTCTCCCCTCAGCACGGGACACACTCGCTCCGTGCGCGGCTACTCCGCGGTCTCGTCACGGATGATGATGCCCCCGCACCGATCGCACAGTGCCGTCTCCTCCGCCACGGTCTGGCGGTGGCCGCAGAACCCGCACTGCTGCAGCACCGGCGCCGTCACGAGCTGCTCTCCGTCGGCCGGCTTGGGGGGAACAGCCTTGGCGGAGGCGCTACGACGCCTCCGCCGGCGGCGGCGTTCCAACTCCTCGGCGGAAAAGTCCAGGCGCAGTTGATCCACAGCCCTCTCCCCGGGCACACGGCCCAACCCATCCTACCGGTGACGGCTGCGCAGGTCAACCGCGCCCCTCTCCCCTACCTTACTATACTATTGCGGCGGGCGCGGGGATTGCCGCTCTGCCCATCGTCGACCTACACCGCCCAGACACGGCGCCCCACCGGCGCCAGCAGAGCGCGCGTACGTCACTGCCGTCGGCGGTCACTCAGCCTCTGATCCGCACCGCTCTCGCTGCCGGATCCCACGTGACCGCCCGCCCCAGCGCCTCGCTCATCAGCCGCACCGGGATCATCATCGAGCCGCCGACCATGATGCCCTGGTTCTGCCGGATGGGGGCGCAACGGTCCGCGGTACAGATGGTCGCCATGCGGTCGGCAGCGTCCCATTTGACCGTCGCGCCGACGGCCTCCGCCGCGGCGCGCAGGGGGGCATAGGTCACCCCATTGCGTACCCGCGCGTCCGGCTTCATGGGCACGTATCGGTTGCCGACGTAGACCTTGACCAACTCATCCGCGACCCCTGCCGTTGCCAGGATTAGCGCCAGCAGGACGCCGAACGCCACCAAATGACTAGCTCTCTGCATCGTCTGTCACCTCGCAGGTATCCTCACCCTTGAGTGAAGTCATCTGCGGCACCTCACGGTTCCCGACGACATCGCGGCAGGCCACGACCAACACCGCCGCCACGAGTGGGAGAGTGATGATGAGGCCGAACCCGCAGGCGAATACCCCCAGGAGGAGCGCGCCGGCACAGACGGCTACCGCCAAGAGTACGACCCATGGCTGTGCCCGGGCACTCACCCACGACAAGCGGAGGGCCTCGCGGGCGCTCAGGTCGCGGTCCGCGATGAGCGGCAAGGCGAAGAAGAGGGGAGCACCAATCAGCCAGAGACTGAGAAAGAGAATCAACAACCCGACCGCGGGCCAGGGCGGGGGCAGCGCCCGCATGGCGTAGTGCGCCACATCAAACGGCACGCTCGCGAGCATGGCGACGAAGTAGACCGCAATGCTCGCCGGGAAGTGCTGAGTGATGCCTTCCCATAGGTGCCCCAGCTCCGGCGGGCGCCCGTGCAGCTTCTCCAGGAACATGATGCACAGGCCGGCAAGCAGGGGCAGAGCCAGGATGAACAGGCTGAACAGCGAGAGTGTGATGGTGAGGAAGGCGGCCAGGCTGAAGAGCGGCAGGTCGGCGCCGACCAGCTCCCATGCCTCGCCCAACCAGGCCCGGACGCGCACGGTCACTACCTCTCCCCCACCCCGAAGTAGCGCACCAGCGGCTCCAGGTCGTCGCCGAGCTGGGCGATGGCATACTCGGCGAGCGCCGACTTGGAGACCTTGATGTCGTGCTCGTTGAGCAGGTGGAACCGCACGATCTCGAGGCGCTTGGCCATGGCCTCAGACAGGTACACCGTGACCTGGACCTTGTTCTCCTCCATCGGTCGCACGGCGCGCGGCAGTGGGGCGCCGGCCTCGGATGCGGTCTCGGCCGTGTCACCGAAGAACACGTCGCGGGGTATCTCAGGCATCTTACGCACGGGCCATGACCTCCCTGGCAAGCTGGATGTATGCCTGCGCGCCGGGGCTGTCGGGCCGGTGGATCGGCACGGGCTCGCCGGCGACGGTGGCATAGTCGAAGACGACGCTGCGGCGGATACGGGTCGCGAACACGAGATCACCGAAATGGTCGAGCAGACGCTGCTCGACCTGCTGGGTGTGCAACGTGCGCGGGTCATACATCGTGAGTAGCACCCCGAGCACGCGTAAGTCGGGATTGCCGTGGGTGCGGACTGCATCAATCGTCTCGAGCAGTTGGCGCAGGCCCTGCATGGCCAGATACGAGCACTGCACGGGGATCAATACGTCATCGGCAGCCGCCAGCGCATTGAGGGTGAGAAACCCCAGGCTCGGCGGCGTATCCACCAGCACGTAGTCGAAGGGCAACCGCCGGTGCAGCTTGCCCCGCAGACGCAGCAAACGGTCCGGCGCAGAGGCCAGCTCGACCTCCGCCGCCGCGAGACGAACATCAGTCGGCACGACCGCGGCCTTGCCCCAGGGCACTGCCAGGGCACAGTCGGCCAGAGCCACGTCAGGGTTCAGCAGCAGGTCATAGGTGGTTAGGCAGTCGTCGGTGGCCGGCACCCCCATGACCAGGGACAGGTTCCCCTGCGGGTCACCATCCACCACCAGCACGCGCTGGCGCGCGCCCGCCAGGGCGGCGGCGAGGCTAGCCACCGAGGCCGTCTTACCGACGCCGCCTTTCTGATTGGCAACGGCAATGATCTTCATAGTTGCCTCCAGTCTTGCCGTTACTACGGCAATCATTCAAGCACGGAAGCGCGTACGATGTCAAGCAAGTGTCCCGGAGCGCCTGCATGCGCGCACACGGGCACGCACGGCGGCCGGCAAGCAGTCAAGCAGGCCTGTGCAGATGGAGTGCCGGACCGGTGGAGATGGGGGTCGGGTCCATGTGCGGGTCGAAACGGCGCGAGAAGCGATTCTCGCGCAGCCCAGGGACCGCGCCGGCGGCGACCTGGGGGCCGAACGCCCGTGCAGGCCTGTCTGCCTGCATACGTGCAGAGGCGCAGCCAGGCATGACGGCATGACGGCAACACGGCACAGGCCTGCCCCTGCATACGTGCATGACGGTACGCAGGTGCAGGGGCATAGTGGCACCCTGGCACGACGGCATGCAGGCAAGGCGCGCCCGGACGGACCCACGACCGCGCACCGGAAGGAGGTCGGGGCGTATCGGGCGTGTAACAGTAAGGTAACGGGGGACAACCTGGCACGGGAGTGATCGTCATGAAGGTATTGGCTGTAAACGCCAGCCCGAACAAGGACGGTCTGACTGCCGTATGCGCCGAAGCCGTGCTATCAGGTGCACAGGAGGCGGGGGCGCAGGTGGAGTGGGTGCACCTGTGCGACCTGAACCTGTACGTGTGCGGCGCGTGTGACCGGGGGTGGGGGAAGTGCCGCACGGAGGGCCCCTGCGTGCTGGATGATGATTTCGCGGCGCTGCGGGAGCAGATCCTGGCGGCGGACGCATGGGTGTTGGCCACGCCCGTGTACTTTGGCGAGCCGAGCGAGATCGCGCGGGTACTGCTGGACCGACTACGGCGCTGCAACAGCGGGCCCCAAGGGGGGCAACTGCGCGGCAAGGAGTTCCTGGGCATCTGTGCCGCCGGGGGTTCTGGGCGGGGCACGGGAACCTGTGCCGAGGTGCTTGAGCGGATCAGTGGACATGTGGGAATGCGCGTTGCGGACCTGATCCTGGTGACACGGCGGAGCAAGCTCTACAAGGTGGACACCTTGAAGGCCGCGGGGCGAGCGCTCGTCGAGCAGGAGTGGAACGAATAGGCAGCGAGGTGGGGGAGAGGGGCGGGCGCCGACAGCCCGCCCCTGCGACGGAGACAACTAGGACAGCCGCACCACGACCTTGAAGGCCTCCCTGTTGGCCAACAGGTCAAAGCCGCGCTGTGTCTGCTCCAGCGGCACCACATGCGTGTACCAATCCCCCAGGCGCACGATCCCCTGCTTGACCAGCCACAGCATCTGCTCATGGGGCGCCCACTCTTGCGGGTTGAGGAACTCGAGGGCCCACTCGTTGCGTGCGAGGGCGATATCCACCGCGCGCCGCTCCATGTCGCCGGGGGCGCGTGTGGCGGCAATGCCGTACACCCCCAGGCGGCCCTGCGGGCTCAACAGCGAGAGCCCCAACGGCAGCGCGGCTTCATCGCCAATGGCCTCGATCACGCGGTCGGCTCCCCGCCCGTCCGTCCACTGGTTGACGACCTGTCGCGGATCGTCGCGCGTCGTGTTGATGACCCCGTCCACGCCCATGTCCAGGGCCCGCTGGAGGGGCTCGTCGCGCCGCCCAAGGACCAGCACCGGGTGGCAGCCCAGAAGCCGCGCGAACCAGGCGAAGGACAGCCCCACCGGACCGCTCCCGAGGACGACGATGCTCTCACCGGGCTCCACCCGCCAGCGCTGCAGCCAGGAGAGCGTCTCTTTGAGGGTCACGAGCATGGTGGCGTCCACGGGGTCCATGTCGGGCGGCACAAGCTGGTGCATCCGGCTGCCACCATGGCGCGGGTCCTTGACCTTGCCGTACTGCGCCAGGCCACCGTACATCGAGGTGGGGCCCTCGCCGGCCGCGTAGCTGGCGCCGGGACGCAGGACCAGGTCGCCCACCTGGAAACTCTCCACCGCCGACCCGCACTCGATGACCCGGCCCACGGCCTCATGGCCCAGGATGCCCGGATAGGCCTCGGGGCCCTTGTAGCGGAAGTGCCCGTCCAGCAGCTTGCGGTCCGTGCTGTTGCACAGGCCGCAGGCCAGGGTCTCGACGAGACACTCGGCCTCGTCAATCACCGGCATGGGCACTGCGCGGACGGCCAGGCGCCCCGGCTCTTCCACGACCGCAGCCAACATGGTTCCTCGCTCCTTCACGCCTGCTCCTCCTCGACGTAGATGCGGATCACCTCAAGGAACGTCGCCGCATAGCGCTCACACTTGGCCTCGCCGACGCCCTTGACCTGCAGGAACGCCTCGGGCGTACGCGGGCAGCGCAGGGCCATGTCGCGCAGCGCCGTATCGGGGAAGATGACGAAGGCCGGCACGCCCTGGTCGTCCGCAAGCCGCTTGCGCTCGGCCCGGAGGGCCTCAAACAGGGCGGCGTCGGGACGCGCAGTGGGGTCGGCAGGAGGCCTGTCGGGGTCGGCGGGGCGGGGAGCGCGAGTGCGCGTTCGTTCGCGTCGCGCTGGCGTCGGGTCGGGCACCTCCACTTCCCGCTGCAGCACGACCTCTCGCTCGCCGCACAGCACCTGCTCGCCGGTCGCGGTGAGTCGCAGCGTGGGGTAGCCGTCGCCCGCCATCTCCACGAGGTCCTGGGCGGTCAGTTGTGTGAACACGGAGCGCCACTGGGTCCGCGACAGCTCCGCCCCGGCGCCGAAGGTGCGCAAGCGCGCATGGCCGCATGCGACAACACGCTTCTGGCGCGATCCGGTCAGCACGTCGGTCAGGTGGCTGACACCGAAGCGCTGCCCGGCCTCCAGGATGCACAGCAAGGCCTTGACCGCGATCTGGGTCGCGGGCCAGTCCTCGGTGCGCCGCAGGCACACATCGCAGTTGCCGCACGGCTCGCGCTGGTCTTCCCCAAAGTACCGCAGCAGCAGCCGGCGGCGGCATTCGGTGGCTTCGCAGAAGCGGGTCATGTCACGGAGCTTGCCCAGCTCAATCTGCTGGAACTCCGGCGCGGCCCCGTCGCCCTCGATGAGCCGGCGCAGCATCACGGCATCGCCGGGGCCATAGGCCAGCCAGGCGGTCGCCGGGAGGCCGTCGCGCCCGGCGCGGCCGGTCTGCTGGTGGTAGTCCTCGAGCGTCTTGGGCATGTCCAGATGGGCCACAAAGCGCACATCGGGCTTGTCTATGCCCATGCCGAAGGCGATGGTGGCGACCACGACCGCGCCCGGCTCGTCCAGGAAGCGCTGCTGATGGCGCCGCCGCTCCTCATCCTCCATCCCGGCGTGATAGGGAATGGCGTTGATGCCCGCATCGCGCAGATAGTCGGCGGTGGCGTCTACGGACTTGCGGGTCAGGCGGTAGATGATCCCGGAGGCGCCGGGCGGTTGGCTGCGCAGGAAAGAGAGTATCTGGCGCTTCCAGTTGGTCTTGGGGGTGACGACATAGCGGATGTTGGGGCGGTCGAAGCCGCCGGCAAAGAGCGCGTCGGGTGGCAGGCCCAGGCGCTTCATGATCTCGGCGCGCGTGTGCAGATCCGCGGTGGCCGTCAGGGCCAGCCGGGGGACACCGGGGTAGCGCTCGCGCAGCAGATGGAGCTGCAGGTATTCGGGGCGGAAGTTGTGACCCCACTGGGAGACGCAGTGGGCCTCATCAATGGCGAACAGCGCCAGCTCCAACTGGTCGAGCGCCCGCAGGAAGCCCTCCTGCGTGAGCCGCTCGGGTGCCACGTAGAGCAAGTCGAGTTCGCGGGCCATCATGCGCCGCTTGACCTCCCAGGCCTCGGCCATGGTGAGCGACGAATTGAGCACCGCTGCGCGCACGCCCAGGCCCTGCAGCCGCGTCACCTGGTCTTGCATCAGCGCAATCAGGGGCGACACGACCACTCCGAGGCCCGGCCGCAACAGCGCCGGAATCTGGTAGCACAGTGACTTGCCCTGGCCGGTGGGCATGAGCAGCAGGGCGTCCTGACCGGCCATCAGGTGGGCGATCACCTGCTGCTGCAGTCCGCGGAAGTCCTGGTGCCCGAACACCGAACGAAGGACGTCGAGAGGGGAGAGGGGCATCGGCAAGGCTCTACTCGGGCAAGACCATGAGTGCGTACTCCGGGCTCTGCCAGACTTCGCGCCCCCGCTGGTTGGCCAGCGCCACCTGCAGCCGCGCCATGCCGGCCAGGCGCACCGGCAAGCGCAGGCTCTGCCCCGGGGCCGCGGGCAGCTCGCGCTGCCAGATCGCGCCCGACCCGGCGCGGCCGAGCCGCAGGCGCAGCGTATGGCGCTCCTGGTCGTAGGCCGACAGGTTCAGGCGCACGGGCAGGCTCAGGGCGCCGCCCGGGCTCAGCAGCCCCCCGCAAGCCGGCACTTCGACCGGCTCCGGCACCGTCACGGGCAGCGTGACCTCGGCGGGTTGGCTGCCGGCAATACCCCACGACAGGTGCAGGGACCGCTTCCCGGGATGGTACAACTGCACCGGGAAGGGGGCGACGAACTGCTGCCCTCGGCCGAGAGCAGCGCGGGTCTGATCGCCGCCGAGCGAGACCTCCGCCACCACCGGCTCGCGCCCGACATTCGCAACCGTGGCCCGCAGCGCCTCGCGGCCCCAACGCGTCGGCAGGGATAGCTGCTGCAGGGCCACAGGGGCCGTCGGAAGCAGCGCCAGGCCGAAGCGCTCAGGCACGTGGAAGCCCCCGTACGTGGGCGACCAGGCCGTGTGCGCCTGCGGGTCATTCTCGGTGTAGCGGCTGCGGCACAGGTTGAGGGTCATCAGCGGGGCGCGGGCGACGCCGGCCTGGGCCAGTTCCGCCCAGGGCAGCGCGATCTCGACCGACCAGCCGTCAGCGCGCTTCTGCACCGCCGTGGTGAGCTTCGGGTTCCACGCCTGCGCGTCCTGGTTGCGCTCGTCCAGAACGACATTGGCAGTCGTGACGATCACATGGGCGTACGTCTCCCGCGAGGCGGTGCCGACAAAGATCTCAGTGCCGTCCTCCATCCACACCGTCCCGTCGTGCTGCGTCTCCTTAGCCGCAACCTTGCCCATCGCGGGCTCGGGGCAATCCAGGGCGACATAGAGAGCCTTGCCGTCGGCCATGGCATAGGCGCGCGTGGCGAGGCGCGAGGGCGCACCGTCGCGGATGTCGTAGAAGTTGCCAACAGTGGCGGCGGCCCTCCATTCGGCTGGGTCGAGACGGCCATCTACCGTCGGAGCCGCGGGGGCCGCGGGCAGGCCCAGCGTCGGCAGTGGCGGCCGGGCCGGGGCCGCGGAGGTCGTGACCGATAGCGTGAACTGCTGGGCTGTCGCCTTATCCGGCGCGGCCGCGCGGCCGGCCAGGACGTTCTGCAGGCCAATGATGCGGTCGGCCACGAGGCGGCGGACCTGCTGCAGGCGGGAGGCCTCGAAGGCCACGCCGCCCATGGGGTTCGCCCACGGGACGGTGTTGACGAGGGCTTCCAGCTCGCCCTGGGCGGCCGCAGCGGCCTCGCGAGCCGCGGGCGACGTGCTGGCGGCCGCCTGCTTGATGAGCTGTGTCAGCGTGTAGAGATAGCAGTAGTCGTCCACGCCCTCGCGCAGCGACTCCCAGGCGATAGTGGGGATGGCCCCCTGCCAGGTCGAGTAGTCATCGGGCTTGAGCAGGTGCGGGTAGGCCGTGCACTGCTCCTTGGGCTCGGCGGAGTTCGCGCGGCTGCCGTCGAAGTCGTTGAAGACGTCCTCGTGGGGCCGGCAGAAGGTCCACGTTGCTTCTGAGCGGGCGCCTGTCTTCCAGAACAGCAGCCCGGCGCCGTAGCGGTTGTGGAACATGAAGCCCTCTTGCGGGAAGGGGTTCACGTACGAGCCGGTGCCATACCACCAGAACTCCGCGCCGGTCTTCTCGCAGGCCTCGCGGGCCACGCCGGCGTTGTGCTGGCTGCTGATGAGGCCCACGACGAAGCAGGGGGCCGTCAGATAGGCCGAGGCCTTCTCCAGGAAGCTCGGGACATAGAAGGTGGCGTAGGTCGGGGCGCCGCCATCGTGCCAGGCCTGATAGTCCTGAATGGCATAGGTGTTCTCGCCCGTGGGCTCGTCCACGCCATAGTAGTACCAGCGCGGCAGGCCCCTGGTGGCCTCGACGGCAGCCCGGGCGACGGCTTGCACACCGGTCTTCACTTCCGCCGGCCAGTCGCCCTTGTTCAGGTCAACCTTCAGGCCCAGGGCCTGTGCTACGGCCCCGGGGCCCGCCGAGCCGATGACATGGGGCCCGTTCATGCCCGCCTGGCGGCACAGTTCGGAGACCTTGCGGTAGGGGCTGGCGTCGAAAGTGACCTTCCCCTGCTTGAGCTGCGACAGGTCCGGGCTGCCGAAGGGCATCGAGATGAGGCCATTCATGCCGTGGGCGGCATAGTCCTTGAGCACCGACAGCACCTGCGCATCGCTCATCTTGCCCCACAGGAAGGCGTCGCAGTAGATCAGCCAGGAACGATCGGCCGGGCGCTGGAGAGTGAAGGGCAGTACCGCAATCTGCAGCGGCAGCCGCAGGGCCGCCTTGCCTGCACTGGTGACGGTCACGGAGGCCTGATAGGTGCCGGCCTTCGCCTCGGCCGGGGCGCGCAGCGTGATCCAGAAGCCCTGCGTGGTGTCCGCGGGCACATCGAAGGCGACTTCCTGCAGCACGCCCCGCTGGGCCGGCACGGTCTTCTTGCCGCCCGCGCAGGGGAGCAGCAGTTCGGGTGTCATGTACCACTGGCGCGAGCGCCAGCCGGTGCGCTGGGGCCAGCAGTGCATCTGCCGCACGTCCGCCGTTACGGGTGCGCCGCCCGTGTCCGCGGTCACAGTCAGTCCCTGCAGTGGCGTCAGCGTGCGCACGGCGAAGCACACAGCCTCGGCTGCGCCGGGGGTGAGGGCGGCGGTCAGGCGGGTGATGTGCTCTTCAGGCTTGGGGAGACGGTAGGGGCGGTAGTCGCCGGGGTCGGGAGCGACGAAGGCGAGCAGGCCGGCGGCCTTCTCAGCCGCCGACGCCGCTGGCGGCTGCCAGCCCTGCGCCGGCTGCGGGGCGGCCGTGAACGCCTCGCCGGGGTCCACGTTGCCGTATGTCACCCCGCCGATGGTGACGGGCTCGGCATAGGCAGTGCAGGAGAACACAAGCAGGAGCAGCAGCACAGGCAGCAGATGGCGCATGGCAACCTCCTGGAGGGTTGAGGTCAGGGGAGGTTACATTCGCGGCGGAGGGGGCGCACACCTACCGCTGCCGGAGCCGAGCGGTGCGGAGGCTACCGCACCTGGTGGGCGATGCGGCCAAACAGCACCTGCAGCCGGGCCTTGCGGTCGGCGTCGAGATAGGGCGGGTCCACCACACCCAGGTTCTGCTGCAGACGCTCCAGCGATCTCATGCCCACCGCGCAGGTACTCACGTCGTGGCTCAGCACATAGCGCAAACCCGCTTCGGGGACCGAGTAGGGCTGCAGGAAGTCGAGAATGCCGGGGTCGGTGTAGGGCGACTCGGCGGGCAGGTTGCCCGCGGCCACGTGGCGGCGGATGCACTCCAGCGCGGCCGGTACGCTCACGAGGCCGGAGTCCTTGGAGGCCTGGTTCAGGGGCATCATCACGACCGTGCCCACGCCATGCTTCCGACACAGCGGCAGGACGCTCTCGGCGGCGGTCTGCAGCAGGAAGTTGAGCGTGAGCATCACGACGTCGAAAGCGCCGGTGGGGACAGCCCGCTGCAGCACCTGGTGCGTGCCGTCTGCCTCGGATAGCTCGCTGATGCCGATGAAGCGCACCTTGCCCTGATCGCGCAGCCTGACCATGGCGTCATAGCAGCCGTCGCCCATGAAGCGGTCGAAGGTGTCCAGCGTGCGCATGCCATGGCCCAGCAGCACATCCAGGTGGTCACGGCGCAGCCGCCGCAGGCTCTCCTCGGCCGAGGCCACGAGCGCCTCCGGCGTACCCACGTACGTGGCCTCGGGCCGGTAGCTGTCGTAGGGGCAGTACTTGGTCTCCAGCAGCACCTCATCATGCCCCTGCAGGGCCTTCCCCAGCGCCACCTCCGAGTCGCCGTAGCCCGTGGCGGTATCCACGAGGTTGATCCCCGCGTCAATGATGGCATGGACGAGGTCGGCGAAGTCCGCTTGTTCGTAGCCTCGCGCGGCCCCAAAGGCCAGTTCGGACACCTGCAAGTCAGTGCGGCCAAGGCGTCGGTAGAGCATGGCATCTCCTCGAGATCGTTCAGCTCGAACGACGTCCTCACCCCTGCCCCTCTCCCGCGCGCGTGAGGCTGCGTGCCGAAGAAGGGTACATCGCATGGCGCTCAGTGACTGCTACGCCATGAAGTGGCCGTATGGAGCACCCCTCTCCGGCGCCGGTCGTATTGGCGCGGGAGAGGGGGAGGGGTGAGGAGCTGTTGCCGTTTCCCTATTGCACTCGCGCGATCAGCGCCCGCTCGTCATCCGTCAGCGGCGGGCAGTCCAGCGCCGCGATGTTCTCTTGCATGTGTGACCACTGGCTCGTCCCGGCGATGACCGTCGAGACGCCCGGTAGCGACAGCACATACTGCACGCAAAGCTGCGCCAGTGAGCGGTGCGGCCCGGTCAGTGCCCGCAACGCCTCAGCTTTCGCCGTCAGGGCGGTCTTGGCCTCGGCGCTTTGCCAGCTGCGACGGTCATCTCTGCCGAACGCCGTGTCGGCCGCGATGGTGCCCGGCAGGAAGCCCTGCCCGAACACGCCCCGGGCAACGATGCCGACGTTGCATTCGACCGAGGTGGGGAGGAGGGCCTCCGCCGCCTGCGGAGCGATGATGCTGATGGACTGCTGCAGCACGTCCACCACGCCGCGCCGCATCAGGTCCACGCCCATCTCGTTCGGCCCGATGGACACGCCCACGAAGCGCGTCTTGCCCTGCTGGCGCATGGTCTCCATCGCCTCGAGGCAATCCCCGCGTTCGATGTCCTCGGGCTTCGGCCCGTGCAGCAGATAGACATCCACGTGATCCGTCTTCAGCCGCTTGAGGCTCCGGTCCATCTGCCACAGCAGCTTCTCTCGGCTGAAGTCGTTCCACGCGTGGCCCTTGGTGGCGCCGTGGCCGCCCTTGGTGCAGACGATCCACTCGTCGCGGCAGCCTTGCAGCGCCCGCCCGATGACCTCCTCGCTGTGCCCGTTGCCGTAGATCGGCGCGGTGTCAATGAAGTTGACCCCAGCGTCGCGGCAACGCGCGATCAGGTCGAGCGAGGCGGCATCATCGGTCGCGCCCCAGCCGTGGGGGATCTTGCCGAGGCCATCGAACTTGAGCGTCACAGCCCCGCCGATCTCCCACGCACCGAGGGAGACGGCGGAGACTTGCAGGCCGGTGCGGCCGAGGGTGCGAGTCTGCATGGTGGTTATCCTGTTGGTTGGCGGTGACCGAAGCTGAGCTTGAGAGGATGCAGAGGATGAAGGCAAGGATAGCGAGGATGACAGCAGCGGCTTCTGCATATCCTCGACATCCTTGCCTTCATCCTCGTCATCCCCTCCCATGTCGTTCGCCCAGCCGCTGCACAAACGCCTCATTCGCGCAGTCGCGGAAGCGTGTGGTGGTCCAGCGCTCCCCGTCCGGCAGCGGCGGCACGTCGGCCGGGCCGATCGCGGCGGCAAGATAGGGGTTCAACGGCAGGCGGTCGCGGACCTTGAGGGTGTGCAGGCCATCACGCACAGCCAGCCCATCACGGATGATCCGGTGCGCGTCGAAGTACAGGCGTACGCCGGGCTCATACTCCGTATCGGGATCGGGTAGCATCCTCCCGGCCTGGCGGCAGGCGACGACGAACTCCGGGCCGATCTTCTCGATCTCCCCCAGCGCGATATGCTCGGCGTAGTCGGGTGGGTCGTTGAGGAGGGCCTCGCCGATGGCCCGCTGTGCCGTGCCGCCGCGCAGGATGGCGAAGGCGCGCAACTCACCGCAGGCCTCGATGGCCGCCCACGCCTCCGGCGTCGTCGAGTGCACCATCCACGGCGGGTCATCGTCGCGCAGCAAGTCGGGCTCGGGCGTCTCAGCCAGGGCCCGCGCCACCAGCGCCTCGGGGCTGATCTCGGCCGTGCCGGCGACGATCACGCGGCGGCCGTGGGCACACTCATAGCGTAGGAAGTCCCCCAGTCGCCGCGTGATGTGCTCACACCGGCGCCCGAGGCGGACGACATACAGGCCCGAGGGCTCGCAGCCATTGCGCAGCCAGTCGTCATCGTCGTCGGTGAGGCGGAAGCAGCTCCACCCGGCGCCGTACGCCCCGTCGGGGGAAAAGGGGTTCGGCTGGTCGGGGGACCAGCCGGGCGGGGCGTGGAACCAGTCCACGGCCTTCTCGGCCATCACCCCACCCCCGGCCCCCGATACCCGTAGAACCCGCACCCGAACGGCTCGTTGAAGGGCCGGAAGGGGACCATCGCGCCGATCTCCTCGAGGCGGGCCATGATGTCCGCCGGGAGCGGGCCAGCCTCGACCGCCGCGACGTTCATCTCGACCTCGGCCACTGACCGCGCGCCCATCAGTGTCGTGTCTACATCCGGGTTGGAGATGACCCAGCGGATGGCGAGATCGGTGATCGGCATCTGCAGGTCGTCCAGGAGCGCGTAGAGCGCCTGGAACTGCGCGCGGCGCGGGGGAGAGAGCCACGCGGGCGGCTTGTTGTTGACCTGCTCGTCGAAGCGCTTGGCCAGCCATCCCTGCTGCAGCGGCGAGCCGCACACCACGCCCATGTTCTGCTTGACGGCCTCCGGGATGACGGCGATAGCGGCCTCGCGCCATAGTAGGCTGTAGTTGAAGGCGGTCAGGACGACATCGTACTGCCCGGTGGCGCAGATGGCGGCCAGGATGTACGGGGTCGTGCCGCCGAGGCCGGTCCACTGGACGAGCCCCTCGCGCTTCAGCTCGGCCAGGTACTCTGTCACCGGCCCGGTGAAGCTCTCCCAGTCGGTCCACCAGTCGTGCTGGCCGGGGCGGTCGGGCTCATGGACCATCAGGATGTCCACCCGGTCGCGCTTCAGCAAGCGTAGGCTCTCAGCAAACGAGAACTTGAGCTGGTCGAGGTCCTTGGCGTTGAAGGGCTGGGGCTTGCCGCCGAGCTTGGTGGAGATGATGTACGGTTGGGTGACGCCCTCCAGGCCCTCGCCGAGCACCTCCTCGCTGTCCAGGTAGCTGGGTGCGGTGTCGACGTAGTTGACCCCAAGTTCCAGGGCGCGGTGGATGGCGTCATAGGCGCGCGGCCGGTCGTCGCCGCCTGCTTTCGAGACGAACAGCCCGCCCATCGCGAGCAGGCTGACCTCAAGTCCGGTGCGGCCGAGGGTGCGGTATTCCATGTGCAAGCCCCTTTCCGTGGTAGGTACAGTTCGGCGACCAGCGAGGGAGACCTGCCGGGAGAACACGGCTCTTGACAGCCAGCCGAGCGGCGGCTATAGTGCGGGGCAGATGGATGAAACCGTTTGCCGGTAAAGCCTTTCTGGACCGCAGATGAGCACCATCCGCCATGTCGCCCAGGCCGCGCGCGTCTCTCCTGCAACGGTTTCGCGCGTGCTCAACGGCAAAGCCAGCGCCCTCGTGTCGGAGGCCACGCGTCAGCGTGTGCTCACCGCCGCTGAGGAGCTAGGCTACCGGCCCTCCGCCGCCGCTCGCGCCCTCGTCGAGGGCACCACTCACACTGTCGCTCTCACCACCACTCAGCTCCACGATCCACACTATGCCCGCATGCTCTCGGCGGTGCAGGCCCTGATCCGCGCACACGGTTACCACCTGTTGCTGGTGCCCGACGAGGACGATCAGGAGCTGCAGAGCCTGCTCCTCAGCAGGCGGGCGGATGTCCTGGTGCGTTTGCGCTATCCGGTGGATGTCGCGAGCCGCTTTGTCGAAGCCCGTGCCACGCCCAGACAGGTCGTCGTAGCCATCGGCCCCGTCGAGACGGGTCCCCCTCCCGGCTGCTTCTGCGGATACTGGGACGACCGCGAGGGCATCAACGCACTGATCGAGCATGTGGCCGGTCTGGGCCATCGCCGGTTGGCCTACCTCGCCATTGGTACGGGTGGCCGGAAGCGGCGCTTCGCGGCGGAGGCTGCGGCGGCCAGGGGGCAGGACCTGCAGGTGGTATCGGTGGACCCGTCTCCGGCTGAGGACCCGTGGCAGGGGCATCTCCTGGCGGTCCGGGCGGTGGCGCAAGCGCCGCAGGCAACCATGCTCGTATGTCCGAACGACGTCGTGGCACTGGGCGTGCTGCATGGTCTGCACGAGTGCGGCAAGAGCGTCCCGGAAGACATCTCGGTCAGCGGCTACAACGACATCCCGGCCAGTGCCTTCTCGGTCCCTTCGCTGACGACCGTCCGTACCCCCCTGGTGGAGTGCGTGACGTCGGTGCTCGATGCTGTTCTGACGTCGCTGGACACAGATGCCGCGATCGAGCCGTACGCGCGGCGTCTGGAGACGGCACTCGTTGTGCGAAGCAGCACGGCCTCGCCGGCCGACAGACCGCGCAAGAGGAGACAGTGAGATGCGCAGGGGATTCACGCTCATCGAGTTGCTGGTGGTGATCGCCATCATTGCCATCCTGGCGGCGATCCTCTTCCCGGTGTTCGCCAAGGCCCGCGAGAAGGCGCGCCAGGCCAGTTGTCTGAGCAACATGCGCCAGATCGGCCTGGCGATCCAACAGTATGCCGGGGACTATGACGAGGTCATGTTGCCTCTGGCAACGACGGCTCAGGCGGGTTACTACTATGTGAATGGCACCTGGTCTCCCGGCCCCTCGTCGCAGCTATGGCCGCAACTGATCTACCCGTACGTCAAGAACCTCCAGGTGTTCCACTGCCCCAGCCAGGGCACAGGCACCGACCAGGGCTGGTTTGGCGGCTACCCCTCGCGCTCGTGCTATGGCTGCATCTCCTACAACCTGAGCTACCCGCCGAACTGGGACTTGACCCTGAGCATCTACACGCGGCCCTCGGAGACGGTCCTGATCGGCGACAGCGAGGCGCGGGACACCACCGGGCGAGGCTTCTACCTGCTGCAGTGGCCGCCGTGGGACACCGGTAGCCAGTCCAGCCGCGGCCGGTGGGCGGATCGGCACAACAACGGCTGCAACGCTGTTTTCGCCGATTGCCACGCCAAGTGGATACAGGGCTCCTCCATCAAGGCGTATTCGGCCAGCGACCCCATGTGGTCGCCGTCGGTGCCGTAGCCGCCTCAGTGGCCCATGAAGTCTTCCTCCAGGATGGACCTGCTCATGCCTGACGGTTACGTGTGTCTGTTGCTGGTGGCGCTGGCCCTGATCTCGCTGCTGGCCATAGGGGCGGCGGGAGCGCAGGAGCCCGAGGCCCCGGTGGTCGAGAAGCGGGGCGACTGGGAGGACCTGGGCATTCCCGTCCGCCGCTGCGGGCTCTACTCGCAAGTGCTCGCCCACAACGCTGCCGGGGAAGAGGTTCTCTGCCTGGGCTTCAAGGATACGCAGTGTTTCGTCCTGCTGCTCAACCCGCTGACCGGCCAGGGCAAGCAGGTGGTCTTCCAGGGCGTGAGCGCGCAGGTCTGGAGCCTGTGCGCGCACTCGAGCGGGAAGGTCTATGCCACCCTGGGCTCCGGGCATGTCTTCGAGGTGGATCCGACGACGGGGGCCTACCGCGACCTGGCGCGTCCACCCGCCGGGGAGACCGTGGTCTGGGAACTGTACGAGGGACCGGACGGTAAGCTCTACGGTGGCACATACCCCACCGCGAAGCTGGCCCGCATTGACCCGCAGAGCGGGGAGGTCGAGGACCTGGGGCGGATGGACCCCGACGAGATGTACGTCCGCACCATCGCGGTGCAGGGCGACTACGTCTACTGCGGCTGTGGGCCCAAGAAGCCGTCGGTGTGGGCCTACCACATCCCGAGCGGACACAAGACGCAGATTCTGCCCGACGAGGCGCGCGGGGGGCCGGGGTGGGGGAAGCCGGTCCTGGCCGGCGACGGCGAGGTCTACATGACCGGCGCGGGTGAGGGACGCTATCAGGTCAAAGGGCTGGAGGTGACGTCGACGGAGCGGAAGATCCGCCCGGCGCCCCTGCGCCTCAAGGACGGGCGGTACGTCGTGACCGAGGACCGGTCGGGCCCCGACCGCGTGTACTTCCTCGTGGATGACCAGGGGCAACGCACTGAGGTGAAGTTCAGTTACGACGGTGCGGGGACATCACTCTTCGCGGTCTTCGGCGGACCGGACGGCCGCGTCTACGGCACCACGCGCACGCCCATCACTCTCTTTGCCCTTGATCCGGCTACACGGAAGATCACCGAATACGGCGATCCGGTCGGGCACGGGGGGCAGGTCTACTCGTGGCTGTGGCGGCAGGGCAAGCTCCACATGACTGCCTATAGCCGCTGCACCTATAGTGTCTGGGACCCCGCCCGGCCCTGGCAGTTCGGGGCCGAACCCGACAGCAACCCCCGTGTCCTGGGCCGGATGCCGCGTCATGTTCAGCGTGCCGGGGGGATGCTCGGTCTCCCCGACGGTCGCGTCCTGGTCGGGGGCCTGCCCAGCTACGGCTACATCGGCGGCGGCCTGGTGCTCGTGAAGCCGGAGGAGCCGAGCTTCGAACTCATCGAGAAGCCCGTTGGCGACCAGAGCCCGTGGGCGCTGCTACCGGCGGAGGAGCCCAACACAGTGCTCCTCGGCACCGACATGATGGGTGGCTCAGGCACCCAGACCGCCGTGCAGCAGACGCCGGCGCGCGTGGTCTGGTACGACGTGCAGGCGCGCAGGATCAGCCACGAGGTGACGCCATGGCCGGATGAAGTGGGCCTCAGCAGCCTGCTGGCCCTCGATGGCAAGCTCTACCTGAGCGGTCGCACCACGGGCCGAGTTGGCACCCTCGATCTGCGTACGCGGCAACTCACCGCGACCGTGGAGACCGGAGCCGGCGGCGGGGGCAGACTGACCGCCGGGCCTGACGGGAGGATCTACCTGACCGCCAAGGGCGTCCTGCTGCGCTTCGACCCGGCGACAGGCCAGTGCCAGGCCCTCGCGAGCTACCCCGATCTGGGCGAGTTCATCACCTTCGCCGGTGGCTACCTCTATGGGTTCGCTGACACACATCTGCTGAGGCTGAGACTGCCGCAATAGAGTGGGCACCTTTCCCCGCTCCGCCAAGAGGCCGGTCCGACCCATGTCACGAATGCTCCTGCCATCTGGCCAGGAGGAGACTGGACATGGTCGCCGCTCCCCGTCTCATCTTCAACGACGACGGCAGCAACTTCCTGTACTCCTGGGACGACGTGACTGCTGACGATCTGCGCGCCTATCTGCGGCGGCTCGAGGGCACGCAGGTGGACATGGTCGCCTACTGTGTGGCCTTCGGCGGTTATGTCACTTACTACAACAGCCAGGTTGCCGAACGCCTCGGCAGCGGCTTTGGCGTCACGGACAAGGTCAAGCAGGCGCGGGTGGCCGACAACCTGCGCCGGCTCGATGGCGAGTGCGGCGGCTACATCACCGGGGTGCTCGACACGCTCGGCGAGATGGGGCTGCCGGTGGTCGCCAGCCTCCGCATGAATGACGCCCACATGAGTTCGGACCCCACGGGCATGGTCGCCGGGCGGTTCTGGATGAACCACCCCCGGTGGCGGCTGGGGGAGCCGTACGGCTACTACGCGAGCTGCCTGGACTACCGGCAGCCGGCGGTGCGGGAGTACCTGCGCCGGCTGGTGCGCGAGGTCATCGGGTTGTACCCGGGCCTCGCGGGGATCGAGCTGGACGGCATGCGGTCGCCCTTCTTCTTCCCCGAGGGGGAGGGGGAGAGGTGCGCGCCGATCATGACGGGCCTCATCCGGCAGATTCGGGCGGACCTGGACGAGGCCCACGCGGACCGCTACCACCTGCGGGTCAACGTCCCGCGCTCGCCGGAGCTGGCGCTGGAGACCGGGATGGATGTGGCGGCGTGGGAGGCCGAGGGGCTCGTGGATGGCATCTCGCCGGGCTGCTACAACGTGGACTTCCAACTGCCCATCGCGCAGTGGAAGCAGCTTCTCACCCGCACCCCGGTACAGGCCTACATCAACTGCAGCCCGCAGACCGGGCAGTACCTGTCGCGCGAGGAGTACCGTGGGGCGGCCGCCAATGCCTGGTACGCCGGAGCGGACGGCCTCAACCTCTTCAACTTCCCCTGTCTCGATGAGCTGAGCTTCACGCAGGCTGTCCCGCCCGAGCGCCGGCCCTTCCCGGCGCCGGAGTTTGGACCGTATGCCTGGCATGGCGACCAGCAGCAAACGCGCACGGTGCTGCATGAGCTGGGCGACCCGGAGAAGCTCCGCCGGGCCGACAAGCGCTTCCTGTTCTGCATGGAGCCGAAGCCGTACCGGCACTACGTGCCGGAGGTCGCGCAGGTCGAGCGGCTGGCGGACCCGCCTCGCATGGCGCTGGACGTCACGTGCTATGAGGACTTCGCGGCGGCGCGGCAGATGACGCTCGAACTGAAGGTCGTGGGCGTCAGCCTGCGTGACCGCTTCGCCTTCAGCATCAATGATCGCCCGGTGCCTGCGAAGCGGATCGAGCGTCTCTACTCGGCGAGCGGTCGGGACGCGCGGGTGCACTCCGTCCCCCTCGAGCCGTACTCGCAGTTCACGCTGACCCTCGATGAGTCGTGGCTGCAGCAGGGCGTCAATGTGCTGGAGGTGGCCCTCGCTGACCGCCACCCGGCGCTGCTGGGTGTGGTGGAGCTGCGGGAGGTCAAGCTGGATGTGAGGTACTAGGCCGTGGGTGGCGCGCCGTGTGCGCCGGGCCCCACGGCTGGCGGCGGGGCCTGGCGCACACGACGCGCCACCCGCCGCCTGAGCTTTTCTGAACCCTTTGCTCCCCGTCGGTGTTCAACCCCCTGACATCGGCCATTCTGGCTTCGCGCGATGGATGTCATGTGCAGTGACCAGGACCTGATGGCGAGGCTATGTGAGGGTGACCAGGAAGCCTTCGGCCTCCTGGCCCAGCGCCACAAGGACTGGCTGACCCGCCTCCTGTACCATCTGTTCTGGAACCACGAAGAGGCCGAGGACGGCGCGCAGGAAGTGCTGCTGCGGTTGTGGCTGGCGCGCCGAACGTATGAGCCGACGGCGAACCTGCGCACCTTTCTGTTCACGATTGCCCGCAACTACTGGCACAACCGCAGCACGCGGGTGATCCGCCGGACGCACGCGGCGACGCTGGAGGAGCAGTTCGGGCCCAATGCCCGGCGGGTGATCGAGGAGTTGGCGGACGAGTCGCCGACACCGGAGCACATCGTGATGCAGCGCCTCGAGCAGCACCGACTCCGCCGGGCGGTCAACACGTTGCCGGAGAAGCAGCGGCTGGTGTTCGTGATGAGCCACTTCCTGGACATGCGCTACCGGGAGATAGGGGAGACGCTGGGGGTGCCGGAGGGGACGGTCAAGTCGCGCATGGCGACGGCGGTGGCGACGCTCCGCGTGAGATTGGGTGAGGAACGATGAAATGCGATACGTGTCGCGAGTTGCTGACGGCGTACCTGAAGGCCGAGCTGGAGGGGGCACAGGTCGCCGAAGTAGAGGAACACCTGGCGACGTGCGCCGAGTGCGCGCAGGAATGCGAAGGGGCGCGGAAGGTGCTGGCCCGACTGGATTCTGCCAGCGAAGAGCCCGTCATGCGGATCGCTGCGACGGTCGTGGAGAAGGCCTTCGAGCGGCGCGCCAGCGACATCCACATCCGCCACATCGGCGAAAAGTGCAAGGTCTTCATGCGCATTGACGGGGTGATGCACGAAGCGATCCTGCTGCCCGAGTACGTACACCGGCCGCTCGTGGACCGCCTCAAGATCATGGCCGACATGAAGCTGACAGTCAGCAACGCGCCGCAGGATGGCCGCATCATGACGGAGGTGCAGGGCAAGAAGCTCGACCTGCGCGTCTCGGTGGTGCCCACCGCGACCGGCGAAAGCCTGGTCATTCGTCTGCTGGACTCCTCGTGCATCCGTCTCAGCCTCGACGAAGTGTACCTCGTCGGGGAGCAGCGCGCGCAACTGGACGATCTGCTGCATCGCCCCAGCGGCCTCATCGTCGTCACGGGCCCGACCGGCAGCGGCAAGACTACGACCCTGTATGCCATCCTGCACGAGTTGAACCGCCCGGCAGTGCACTGCATGACCATCGAGGACCCGATCGAGTACCTGATCGAGGGCGTTACGCAGATCCCCGTCAACCGGGCCGCCGGCATGGACTTCCGGGCCGCGATGCGGGCGATCATGCGCCAGGACCCCGATGTCATCATGTGCGGTGAGATCCGGGATCAGGAGACGGCGGAACTGTGTTGCCAGGCAGCCATGACCGGACACCTGGTGCTCACGACGTTGCACACCGATGACGCCATCAAGGCCGTCAGTCGGTTGCTGGACATCGGCCTGCCGCGCTTCATCATCACCTCCACGCTGCTGGGCGCGACCGCTCAGCGGTTGCTGCGCAAGCTCTGCCCGGTGTGCAAGGAGGAGTACGACCCGCGGGCGGAGAGTTCGGCGCCGGGACTGGCGCAAGCGGCGAACGAGGAGGCGTGGCTACGCGAGGCGGGACTGACGGAGCTGCCCGGGAAGCTGTGGCGAAGCAAGGGCTGTCCGGAGTGCCATGGCTCGGGCTTCCGCGGGCGGCTGGCCATCTACGAGGTCTTCACGATGGATCAAGATGTCCTAACGGCGATGGCCGTCAAGCGGGCCTCGCTGGAGGAAGTCGAGCGTCTCGCGGCGACGAAGGTCAAGTCGCTCAAGCAGGTGGCGTTGGGGAAGATCCTGGGCGGCGACGTACCCGTCGCCGAGGCAATGCGGATGCTGATGTACCTGCCGGAGTACTGAACGACATGGGGCCGGCGCATCGGCCCGTGGCTGAGAATCGACCACTGAGTGGCCGATTTTCGACCACTCAGCGGGAGCATTCACGCCTGTGCGCTGTGCTACTTCCCGGCTTGCCGCACCATCGCTCTATCCCACAGGTCGCACTGCTCGGCCCGCAGATGGTCCTACGGGCCGATCTGCTTGTCGAAGACCAGCACGTTGTCCCGGCTCGCGTCGTAGGGGGCCCGGGGCGTCAGGCCGGCCGCTTCCGGCTTGCCGGTGCGGGCGAAGACCGTCCGGTACACCCCCATCTGGTCGAGCAGGCCCCAGTTGCCGAGGCATGCCCCGCCGGGAGGGGCACCGTCGCCCAAAGACGCCCCGTCACCGGGAGGTGCTCCGTCGCCGATGGACGCCTGGCCGATTGAAGATCGCTCAGTGCCGGCGTCTCGCCGGCCCAGGCCAGGATGCGTGAAGAACTCGAACGCTCCCAGCCGGTAGTTGAACGTCACCACCACGACACCCCGCCGCTCCAGGGCGGCGCCGCCGTAGAACGGCTTGCTGCCCGAGCCCTGCACGAGGCCGCCACCATGGCTTCAGACCATGACCGGCAGCTTCGCCTCCGTCTCCTGCGGCGGGGCCCAGACGTTCAGGACCAGGCAATTCTCGCCTTGGTGAGCTGTGGCTCGCGCCAGCGCAGCGGCCCGACTGACGGCCGGGCGTAGGGGATGCTCTTGTAGACACGAACGTCGTCTGCCACGCTGCCGGTGACCGGGCCCGAGGTCAGGCGGATCGGGTCCTGCAGCGGTGCGATGCGGGCGACGGACAGGGCCAGCAAGGGCAGCAGATAGGCACTAGGCCGTGGCATGTCGTACTCCCTGGCAGTGCTCTGCCAAGGTTGACGTTGCCCGGCACCGGATCATTCCCGCGCACGCCCGGTGGGCGGGCCCGGGGCCTCACTACTGGCTTGCCGCTTCCAGTCTCGTGCGTTCGGCGATCCACATCCGCAGCATGGTCTGGTAGCCAATGCCCTTGGTCGCGGCGATCTGCTTGACTTGCTCGATCTGGCGTTCTGACAGGCGCAGACAGACCTGCTTGAGTGGGCGTGCGGCGAAGGCCACGTCGTTGGCCGGTTCGGTGTCGTCAATGAAGTCGGTAAGGCTATGCTTGTCCCAGAACTCGGCCGCCTCCGTGTCGGTGCGCAGTGGTGGCACGCGTCGTTTCGCCATTGTCTTCACCGCCTCTGATACGCTCGCCGTTCCGGCGGCGTCATCTCGCGCGCTGTTACGACCCGTGCGCGCCCGGCGCCCAAGTCGCGCAGCACGATGAGCAGGTAGCGTCCGGCCTCGGTCTGCCCCAGCACGTAGTACAGCGCGTCCCGGCCGCGCCGAACGTATGGCCTGTTGCCGAGGACCTCATCCACTTCTGTCAGATCCACGCGATGCTTGTGCCACTACTTGTCGGCCACAGCCGCCGAACACTCGACCTCGGTGAAGACCATCCGGGTCTGCCCCCATGCGCCGGAAGTGTATAGACAAACGATATACGGTTCTGTCCTGTCTGTCAAGCATCAACATCGGCGGTGCCGTAGGGCCGTCGCAGGTCAAGGAGGGCTGCTGGGGAAATGCGGGCCATGAACACGCGACCTGTGCTCGCGCTGGTGGCCACCCTCCTGTCGGTGGGCCTCGCCTACGCCGCGGACAACCTCTGCTTCAACGGCGACTTCGAGTTGGCCTCGACCGAGAGCCCGCCGCCGGGATGGGCGATGTGGGGGGCCCAGGTCTACAAAAACCCGGCCAACTACACACGGGACACCACCAACCCACACGGCGGCCAGGCCTGCTTCCGGCTCTTCCATCCCGCCAACACCGCCGGCTACATTGTGTCGGCGCCCGACAAGGCCCTGCACGCCGAAGCCGGCCGGATGCTGCAAGTCAGCTTCTGGGCGCGCACCGACAAGCCGGGCGCGTCGGAGTTCCTCTTCACCGCCTACGAGACGATCAACCCGTTCGTGGACGCGCCGTCGCCCGGCGGCTTCACGATCAACGTCGGCGCCGAGTGGCGGCAGTTCCGCTTCACCGTCTACGAGGGTTGGGACTACTTCGCCGACCGCAGCAAGCTCATTCTGCTGAGCTTCATCCCCACACGCGACCAGGCGCTCGAGAAGACGCTCTGGCTTGACGATGTCGTGCTGACCCAGGAGCCGACCACGAAGCCCGGGCGCATGGTGGATGAACGGTCGCTACAGTTCGAGCCCCTGCAGCATCGCCTGCAGCCCGGCGACCGACTGGAGTTCACTGTGGACGCGAGCCAGCCCCTGCGTCCGGCGACCAGGGACGTGGGCGGCATCTCGTTCCATCGTGTCGTCGGCTGGACGGGCGAGCCGTACAACAAGCCAGGGGAGTACACGCTGAACCCCGAGGTCCAGGACGCGATCGAGGCTCTGAAGCTGCCCATGACGCGGTTCTATGCGGTCGGGGACGAGCCCTTCGGAGTGGAGGCGGCCATTGACCGTATCGTGGCGTTGATCGGCAAGGTCGGCATCCCACAGGAGAAGACGGTACTGGAGCTGGAGACGCAGAGCGCGAACACGAAGCTGCCGCCGGAGGTGTGGGCGCGGGCGGCCCGGCAATGCACCGACAAGGGCTACCGCTTCCTGTACTGGGAGGTCAGCAACGAGCCCTACATTCGCCGCGCCGACAGTGCCTTCGCCACCCCCGATGACTACGTGCAGCACGTCAGGGAGGTCTCGGCCGCCATCAAGCAGGCGCAGCCCGGCGCGCAGGTGGGGATCGCGATCACCGAGAGCCAGAGCTGGGGCAGCTACCTGCTCAAGCAGGCGGCGGGCAGCTATGACTTTGTAGTCGGGCACTACTACGCGGCCGGGCAAGTGCATCGCCGCAAGTTCGAAGCCATCGCGCTGACCGACAACTTCCGCGTACTGGAGCGCATGTTGCGGGTCAATGCGCTGATCCGCGAGTACAACCCCGGCCGCGAGGTCGTGCAACTGGACACGGAATGGGGCTCTCACAGCGCGGGGCCCAACGGCGAGCGCGCCGACTACGTGGACCGCAACGGCAACATCTTCGGTGTGCTGCACCGCGGGGTGCGGCTCATCTACACGGCCCGTGAGGGGATGCTGCGCGGGGCCAGTGCCTGGCAGATGCTCAACCGCCTCAACGCCCAGGGCTTCGCCATCCTCTTCCAGCAGGCGCCTGAGAAGCGCTCGATGCTGTACTGGCTGTACTACTACTTCAACCGCCACGTGGGCGAGCAAGTGCTGAACACGGTCGGGACAGCGCCATACTACACGCCGGCCGAGGGCGACGACCCGACCTTCAGGCCGGGCACCGCTCCCTCGGGCCCGCTCACGCCTGTGCTGGTGACGCTGAGCGAGGACCGCAAGACGATGTACGTGATCATCGCGAACGGCTCGTGGGACAAGACGGTCCCGTGCAAGATTGGCTGGTCCCACTTCACCGCCGCGGGTTCGGAGGCGTACGTGCTCTCCGACGGCAACCCGGACGGCAAGCCGCTGGTGGAAGATGACGCCGCGTTCGCGAGCCTGGCCGATCCGCCGACGAAGCCGGACGGCCTGACGTACGACGTCCCGCCGCACTCAGTGACATTCATCATGATAGAGGGGAAGTAGCACGGAGGTAGACAGTGCACACGGCTACACTGAGGACGAAGCTGGATGCGCTCACTCTCGATCTGGACACGGGCCGGCTGGTGCGGTTCTCGCCGCTGGCTGATCCCGAGTACAACCTGATTGCCGTTCACGACGACCAGCCCGCGTTCGTGCTGCAGTATCTCGCCGACGGGGCCTATGTGACGCTGGACTCGCGGCAGGCCGAGCCGGCGGCCACGCCGGGCGACCACTCGTTGACACTGGCCTTCACCCGCGTCGGTGGGCTTGATCTCGATGTGGTCCTGACCATCCAGGCCGCCCCTGAAGACCGCTGCAGCCGCTGGACCGCCACCGTCCGCAACGGCGCGGGGCTGCTCATTACCGATCTGCAGTTCCCCTTCGTGGTCGTGCCGGACGAGCCGGAGGCGACCGTGCTCCTGCCGGAGGTGCAGGGGGTGCTGACCGGCGGTCAGCATCGCCCACCCGACGAGCCACGTCGCTGGCAGTTCTGGCCTGAGAACGGCAACTCGCAGCACTACCCCGGACGCTCCTTCGCACAGTTCCTCGCCTGGTACACGGCGCGCGTCGGGCTCTACATGGCCTGCGACGACACCGCCGGGAACGTGAAGCTGCTGCGCGCACTGCAGCGGCCCGAGGGCCTGCGGCTGGGCTTTGCGCACGTGGGTGATTGGCCGGAGGTGGGGGAGAGGACGCTGGAGTACAGCGTGCTTGTCGGCAGCTTCCAGGGCGACTGGTACGACGCGGCGGACCTGTATCGGGAGTGGACGCTGCAGCAGCACTGGGCCACGCCGCTGACCGACCGCGACGACCTTCCGGGCTGGCTGCTGGAATCCCCGCCACATATCACCATCCGGCTGCAGGGCTACGTGGATGCCGGGCCGGCGCCGCCCGTCGAGGAGTTCCTGCCCTACGAGAAGTGCATCCCGCTGCTGGAGCAAGTCGCGGCGGGTGTGCAGTCGCCGCTGGTGGCGGTGCTGATGTCGTGGGAGCGCGGCGGCCCGTGGGTGTATCCCGATTGCTTCCCGCCGGTCGGGGGCGACGAGTCGTTGACCAACTTCTGCCAGCTGGCGCGCGACCGGGGCTGGCATGTCGGCTCGTTCTGCAATGGCACGCGCTGGGTGATGAGGCACCTGTTCAACGGCTATGACGGCGCGGAGTACTTCCGCGAGCATCACGGCGAACAGGGCCTGTGCCTCCAGCCCAGTGGCGAGTGGTGGCATGAGAACTGGGACCAATCCTGGCGGCCCAGTGTCATCACCTGCATGGCCCAGGGGCAGACGCGACAGATCGCGCGGGACTTCGTGCGGCGGCTGATCGGCTGGGGCGTGGAGAGCATCCAGTTCTTCGATCAGAACTGCAACGCCTCAACCTTCCCGTGCTTCTCCGACGCGCACGGCCACCCCCGCCTGCCCGGCAAGTGGATGGCGCGGGCCATGGCAGACATGATTGGCGACTTCCACGCCGCCGCTGCTGAAGCCGGGGAGGCGGAGGTCATCCACTCGACCGAGTGGCCGACCAACGAGTTCTGCCTGCCGCTGTTCCAGCAGAGCGATGTGCGCATCAGCGTCCCTACCAGCGGTGACGCCGCCTTCGTGCCTGTCTACCACTATATCTTCCACGAATGCACGTTGATGCACGGCATGATGAGCTGGGGCCCCGAGCCGGTGGCCATCGCGGCGCGGACGGCGTGGGAGTGCGTGTGGGGTGAGATCGTCGGCGCGGTCATGACCGGCGACGGGACGTTACTGAACCGCGAGACGGTGAACTGGGCGGACTGGGAGCCGAAGGTCGGCAACAACGCCAATGCCCTGGAGATGATGCGCGTCGCGACAGCCCTGCGGCGCGGAGCCGGGCGGGACTTCCTCGTCTACGGCCGCATGCAGCGCCCGGCGGAGGTGGTGACGGCGACCTGCAAGTGGGACCACAACGGCAAGCATCACGCCGTGCCGGCGGTAGCGCACTGTGCCTGGCAGGCCCCCGATGGACGGCACGGCGTAGCGCTGGCGAACTGGACGACCGAGGCGCAGGAGATCACGGTGTGTGACGCGCGCCTGGGCGCGCGGGCGGAGCTGGCGATCTGCGCAGCGGAGGACAGGACGCGGGAGGTGGCACTGCGTGACGGCACGACCACCGTCCGCTTGCCGCCGCTGAGTTGCGCGCTGCTGTCCAGCCCATCACCGGTTGAGGAAAGCTGACATGACCCATCGCGAAGTCTTCCTGCGGATCAACGCCTTCGAGCCGGTGGACTGGGTCCCCAACTACGAGCTGGGCGCATGGGGGCAAGCCTTCGAGCGCTGGATCGGGGAGGGGATGCCCGACAACCCCGACTATGTCCGCAACTGGTTCGATGGTGCGCCCGGCCTGGGGCTGCTGGCCCGCGGCTTCGCTCCGGTCGTCACGAGCATGATGCCGGGCTTCGAGTACCAGGTGCTCGAGGAGACAGACCGTTACCTTATAGCGCGCGGGGGCACGGGGATCGTGACGAAGGCGCTCAAGGAGGGGACGGTCCGCGGCACCCGCTGGTGCATGGATGAGTACATTGGCTTCCCCGTCACCGACCGCGCCTCGTTCCGCGACCTCAAGCGCCGCTACGACCCCACGACGCCGGAACGCTACCCGGCCAACTGGGAGGAGCTGAAGGCGCAGTGGGCCGTGCGCGACTACCCACTCTTCCTGCAGACCAACGGCGCCTTCGGCTTCTACTCGCAGTTGCGTTCGTGGGTGGGCACGCTGCCGCTGACATACCTGTTCTACGACGATCCGGCGCTGATCGAGGAGATGGTCGAGTTCCTGACCGACTTCTTCCTCGCGACGATGGAGCGGGCGCTTTCCGAGGTGCAGTTCGACTGCTTCAACTTCTTTGAGGACCTGGCCGGCAAGGGCGGACCGCTGATCTCACCGGGGCTGTTCCGCAAGTTCCTGCTGCCGGGTTACAAGCGCGTGATCGGGCGGCTGAACCGGGCCGGGATCAAGTATGTGTGGGTGGATTCGGACGGGGACTCCTCCCCGCTCCTCCCCCTGTGGCTGGAAGCGGGCGTTACGGGCCACTGGCCACTGGAACAGGCCTCGGGCATGGACCCGCTGCGCCTGCGGCGGGAGTACGGGAAGAATCTCTTCCTGGGCGGGGGTATAGACAAGCTGCAGATCGCGCGGGGGCGAGAGGCCATCACGCAGGAGCTGGCCGCCAAGCTGCCGCCGCTGCTGGCGAGCGGGGGCTACATCCCCTTCCTCGACCACACCTTCCCGCCGGATATCTCGTATGACAGCCTGCAGTTCTACCTCGAGGAGAAGCGGCGGTACCTGGGGTGACCTGACATGTCCGGGTAGCGCTTGTGGGGCGCGTGGGCGTCTTCTATAATGGTGACATGGGCATGACGACGGTGGACCAGAGCGTGATCGATGAGTTGGTGCGGCGCATCGTCGAGGCGGTACACCCGCTGCGCATCATCCTGTTCGGCTCCGCGGCGCGCGGGGCGGTGGGACCGCACAGCGACATTGACGTCATGGTGGTGATGCCCGAAGGGGTGGACCGGCTCGGGACCGCTAGGTTCATCTACAGGAGTCTGGGCGATCTGCAGGCGCCGGTGGACGTTCTGGTCGCGAGTGAGGACGACCTGGTGCGCTACCGCGACACCAAGGGTCTCATCTACCGCAACGTCGTGCGTGAGGGGAGAGCGATCTATGGCACCCACGTCACCTGATCCGGATGTACTCGCCCAGTGGCTGCACTCAGCGCAGTCCGACCTACTGTACTCCGAGATTGCGCCGCCCGCAGGCGCCATGTACGAGCAGCCCTCGTTCCATGCCCAACAAGCCGTGGAGAAGGCTCTGAAGGCGCTCATGCTGAGCCTGGATGAGGAGCCGCCGTACATCCATGACATTCGGGCGCTGCTCGCGCTGCTGCACGAGAAAATGGATCTACCCGACAGCTTCCACGAAGCCGCGGACCTCACGGCCTATGCCGTTGCGACACGTTACCCAACCTCGGTACCCCCGGTGTCCCGGGAGGACTGGGAAGCGGCGGTGCGCATCGCTCGTGAGGTCGTCACGTGGGTCCAGGAGCGGCTACGTCGGAAGTAGCCCTCTACGGCGCCGTCCACATCCCGAAGTTCCGCTTGGGCACCGTGACGGTCACCTGCTGGCCCGTCACCTTGGCCTTTGTCCCCCGGAAGATGTCCTCCAACTCCGTCGCCGGCCCTACTCCCAGCTTCGCCGCCTCCCAACTGATCGTGACCGGCAGGTCCTGGTCGGTGTTGTTGTAGGGCACGAACATGACCTTGCCGGGCCGGCGGAAGAGCGACATGACCAGCGGGGGATTGCCGGCGCGGGCGGCCTCCTCGGGCGGTTGCGCGTGGCTCAGGTCGGCCGTCGTGCTGATCGAGGCGAGGCCCTGCAGATCCCAGTAGGGCACGAAGGCCACCTGTTCATCCCACCCGAAGCGGTCCTGGGCCTGGAAGAACCGGCCGTACGGCTCCAGCGTGGACCAGCAGGGCCACAGGCCGGAGTCGTGGATGAAGTACAGGCCGATCAAGTGCTCCACCGACTCCCTGGTGTGGGCGGTGTTCTCGTTCCACTCCTTGCCCAGCGCCCGGCCGAACTCGGGCAGGAAGGCCGTCTCGGGGCCCCAGTGGTTCCGGTACTGCGCGCGCATCACATCCAGCGGCAGCGTGTGCCAGTAGTTGTCCCACCCCTTTTCCTTCTTCACGACCTGCATGTAGCCGGTGAAGTTCTCGCCGTCGCAGATGATGTCGGCGAAGGCCTGCAGGGGCATCAGCGGCCAGCCGCTCATGTGGATGGCGATGAGCGAGTCAGGGGCGTGGGCGCGCATGAGGCGGTAGACGCGCTTGTAGAACTGCCGGGCTGCGAGGATGGGATAGCGCGGGCCGGACGGGTCCTGCTGCGCGGCCTGCTCCTGCCGGGCCACCGGGACGGCGGCGCCACAGCCATGCAGCGCGTTGTCACACTCGCGTGATACCGAGTTGTCGAAGTACAGGCCCTTGAGGTCGGTGCTCTGGATGGCCCGGTCCAGCAGCCAGATGAAGTAGTCCTGGTAGCCGGAGGCCTGGCAGATCCCGGCCTCGACGTAGTAGCTCTTGTCTGCCAGCCACGCGGGGTCGAACGTCTCACCGGGCGTGGTGCGCCAGTAGTCCCAGTAGTACCGCACCCACTCCTCGCGCGGGTCCACGGTGTGGGTCGCCAGGTACATGCAGGGCCGGATGCCCTCCTGCTCTCGTTTGGCGATGGTGTCCTTCGCCGTGGGGCGCGGCTTGGGGATCATCCACGTGTCGGTCCAGCCCTCATTCCACAGCGTGACCCCGCGCACGTGCCGGTCGGCGGGGAGCATGTAGGTCTTCTCCAGGCCGGTGCCGGGCTGCTGACCGATGGCCCGCCAACGCCGTCGGTCCGCGCGCTGGGGCTTGACCGGCGTGGCCTGCAGGCCGAAGGCCAGCTTGAGGGGCTGGGTCAGCTTCGTGGGCTTGTCAACGATGTTCAGCCGTACCATCACGGCTCCCCCGCCCTGCAGGGAGGGGGCCGGGGGGGAGGAAGCCGTGGGGACGACGCTCAGAGCCTCCTTCGGCTTGGATAGCACCCAGCCGCGGTGGTCCTCGGCGCACCACTCCAGCCCGCCGCGCTCGTTGCCCACCCAGAACCAGGGCCGCCAGCCACCCGTGAAGCCGGCCGGGGTGATCCCGCCGGTGCCGTTGTCCAGCGACGGGTAGTACGTGCCCGAGTACAACAGCGTCGCCTGGTCCCTCGCGAAGGGCATCTCGAGGGCGAGGCTGTCCACGGCCGCGCCTGTGGCCGGCGGGGTCAGCTCGATCTCGAACCACGTGAAGCCGTCGAACTCACAGGTGGTCTGGATCCGTAGCTGCAGCGGCGCGAGTGTGCCCGTGGATGACAGGACGATGGCTTCAGGCGTGCGGGAGGTGACGGCGGCGGGCCCCATCTCGCAAGATGCCGGGGCGCCCTTCTCCTGCAGATGCAGACCGATGGGTGCGCTCAGCAACGCCTGCCCCTGGGTCGTGACCTGATCACACAGGCCGCCGGCGAACAGCATCTCGCGCCCCCATGTCCGGACCCGTGTCTCCTTGCCCCGTTGTGCGACCTCCACCGGCGTCCACGGGGCGGGCACGCTGCCATCCAGGCCGATCGTGTTGCCGAGCCATTCCGGCTGTGCGCGGCGCTCAAAGGCCAACTCCAGCGGCCTGGCCGTCCCCGCGGATACGGCTACGCGATATGTCGCCCCTCCCAGCTTGCCGACGTCGAAGGTGAGCAGGCTGGGTCTGCCCAGGAAGGCATTCGCCTGCTGGCTGGCCTGCGACTTGCCCGCTGCATCCAGCAGACTGGCCTGCACCGGCAACGCCTGCCCGTCCGCGAGGCCGACACCGGTGGGGCGCACCGTGACTTCCACCCGCCCGGCCATCGGGAAATGGCGCAGGCTGGCCTGCAGGAGGGGCACATCGGCGACCGACGGCACCGGCGCCTGCGAGGCTTGCCCCTCCGGCGATAGCGTCCACTCATGGAGCGCCGCGATCTCCTCGGCGGCCAGGGCCCGCCGGAAGAGGATCAGCTCATCGAAGGCCGTCGCGTCTTCACAGCCGAAGTTGTGGGAGCCCACGTCGAACAGGTCGCCGGTCTGACGTGGCAGCGACATCGTCTCGCTGTCCACGCTGCGCAGCTTGCCATCCACATAGAGGCGGAAGTCGCGGTCTTGCCAGGTCGCCACGAGGTGGTGCCACTCTCCCGGCTGCCAGTCCACCTCCGTGCCCACGCGCGGGTTGCCGCCCTCCAGTTGCAGGAAGTATGTCGGGAGGGAGATGTAGGTGTACAGCAAGTAGCTCGGCTCGCCACGCAGGACCATGAAGTTGTGGTTGCGGCCGTCGCCATGGCGCCAGGCCACCGGCGCGACCCAGAGCGAGAGCGACCCATGCTGTGGGTTCAGGTTGCCCGGTGCGGCGTACGAGAGGCCAAACTGCTTGTCCTGGCAGACGACAGCCTGCCCGTGCTTGCCGGACTGGAACGTGGGTTGGCCTGCGGTGCGCGGGGTCTTGTCCCCGACGGCCAAGGCAGGGGTGACCGTACCGTCGAAGGGCGCGTAGAAGAGCACATCGCCCTGATCGAGCGGCCAGGCGAGGGCGGTGGCGAGACAGAGGCAGCACAGGACCGCGCCGGTGCGCATGGGAGCCTCCGTGAGGTCGTGATGTGGGGGAGAGGTTCGGCGGCGGGGGCGCGGCGGCCTGCGAGGGGTCAGGCGTTGAGCCAGTCATACACCCGCAGGCCGGGGATGCGGCGGAAGTGGCGGGTGTTGCCGGTGATGAGGGCCAGGTTGTGGGCGAGGGCGATGGCGGCGATGCGCAAGTCGGCCTCATGCAGCGTCTGTCCCTGGCGCTCCAGAGAGACACGCAGCACAGCATACTGGTACGCTGCCGCCTCGTCGAAGGGCAGGACCGTCAGTTCGGGGAGAACGATCTCGTCCAGGATGGCGCGCAGGTGCTCGTGCCGCGCGGATCGCTCAAATCCGTACAGGAGTTCACCGAGGCTGATTGCGGAGGTGAACCTGTCGTGCAGCGCCACTGTCATCACACGGGACGAAAGCTGTGGCCTGTCTGCTCGGATGAGATGAGTCATCGCGTCGGTGTCCAGCAGTACTCTCATGCCTCTTCATCCCACGCGAAGTGCAGCGGCCGGAAGGTGTCGTTCTGTCGGGAACGGTAGACCCCATCAATGGCTTCAAGCACCTCAGGGGCGTCGTCGAGCATTCCTGCCACCCGCAGAACCCAGTCCTCCCGCGCTGCCTCTCTTGGCTCTGTCTGTATCGGCACGATCTTGGCTACGGGCCGTCCACGTCTCGTCAGAACGATCTCCTCGCCTGTGAGTTCGGTTCGGCGGACGAGTTCACAGAAGTGTGCCTTCGCTTTCCCCGTACTGTACTCAGCCGTTTCCGCCTCAGACGTAGTAGTCATTATGACCAGCTCCTGATGGTCATTATGACCAACTACTCGTCCCCTGTCAAGAAATAGGGGCGCGGCCAACGACTGACCGCGCCCCATGCTCGTTCCTGTTCCCTGTTCCCCGTTACCTGTTCCCTGCCGTCCTGATCTTCGTCGCGTTTTCCCCACCGTTCATGTGGTAGAACAGCGGCGTGGGCCGGTCCACGCCCTCCAGGTACGCCGGGCGCGCCTGCCACGGGGCGACGCTCAGCACGTTCGCCAGGTCCATCCAGACCTGCAGCCGCGCGGGGGCGAGACCCCAGATCATGTGGAAGTGGTTGGCCGGGGCGAACTGCTTGTACTCGCCCATGGTCGCATACTTGGGCACCACCCAGGTGTGTGGCCAGGTCGGGGTGCTCGTGGCTGCCACAGCCTGCGCCAGCTCATCGGGCAGGTCCACCGTGCACGCCTCGTCCCACACCATGCTGAAGGTGTTGGTCAGGGCGCTGTAGGCCATGCGTCCGGCGATGCCCTCGATGCCGCCGGGGCTGTAGAAGGCTGCCGAGTTGCCCAGGCCGGGGAAGTAGAACTCGTCAGCCAGCGGGAAGGACACGTTGGCCATGATGTCCTTGACGCTCATGCCGGGCGTTCCGGCCCAGTTGAAGGCCGCACTGCCGGAGTTGTCGCCATCCACGAGCCCCTTGCGTCGCCACAGGGCGTCGGGCTCGACGTTGCCCAGGCCCAGCTTCTCGGCCAGGGCGTTGATCTCCCACGGCTCCCACACCTTGCGGAAGTCCATGAACAGCGGCGGCGCGCCGGCGGTGAGGTAGGAGAAGAACAGCATCGTCAGCAGGCCCTGCACGTCCGCCTCGGTGGCGAAGGGCGCCGGAGCCTTCTTGCCGTTGTGGTCGAAGGTGGAGTTGAACAAAGACTCCATGACATCGGCCACGGGGAGGGGCAGGCCGCGCCGGTCGGAGCCCCACTCGAGCTGGCTCATGAACCCGCCGCCGACCGCATTCAGGTCAGCCATCAGGTCGCGGACGATCAGGTACATCGCCAGGGACTGCTGGAAGCGCGCCTCGTCGGCCTCGTCGCGGATCTCGACCCGGTCGCCCACCATGCGCTTGATCCACGCCCGTAGCGCCTTGAGTTCCTTCTCGTCATACGACTTCTTCGCCAGCATGTCGGCCAGCAGCTTCATGTCGAGGCGCGTGATCTCCAGGCCGAAGGTGTTGCGGGTCGGGATGATGTGCGCCAGCGCCGTCTCCATGCCCATGCTGTCATGGCCGAAGACCACGACGCGGCGGCCCCTGAGGGCGGTGTAGGTCAGCGCGCCATAGGCCCAGTCCACCAGCGCCTGGGCGGTGCCCTCGGTCATCTTGGGCTTCTGGCCGGTGTCGGGCCACGTGCCGACATTGAGGTGGGCCAGCTTGCCATACTGGGCGATGGCCCCGGTCACGGCATGGGCAAACACGACGCCGGGCTTGGGCCCGCTGTTGCCGCAGGTGATGTTGATGGGGATGTCCCGGGGGAACTGCGACAGCAGGGAGATCACGCTGAGCTGCGGGAAGGCCCACGTATCCGGAGCGCAGACCAGGGCATCCACGCCGGCGGCCTTGAACTGACCGGCGACGATGTCAGCCTGCGGCTCGCCGTCTACGAGCACGGGGGACCAGACGACATTGACTTCGCCGCCGGGCGCCTTGACCTTGGCGGCGAGGGTCTTGGCGACCATCTCGACGATGTTGCGGCAACGCTGCCGCGACTCCTCATCCACGCGCGGATCGCCGGTGGCGAAGACGCCAATGGTGGGGACTTTGGGGGAGGCTTGCTTCAGATCGGGCAGAGCTTTGAGCATCACAATCGCTCCTCTTTGGCACAGGAAAGCTGTCTCGCGATGGGAGAAGCGAGGGAATTCGCCGGGGACGGGGGAGAGACCTTCGTCGTGAGGGAGTTGGGGAATTCTGACCCGCTTGACGGCACGATACGACCATGGCACAGTCACCACCAACGATTGTGGAGGTCATTGCCTATGTCCGAGTCCGAGATATGCTGCTGCCATGAAGCAGGCCACGCTGTAACCGACGAGGAGATCGGCCGTCATGTGGAGTGGGTCGAGTGTGAGCATGGGTCTGGTGAGACGAGGTCCACGGACTGCGATGGGGATGGTGAAGCCACCCGCTACTACAAGCGGCTTGTGTCCCTACACGCGGGCGTGTGGGCTGAGGTCAGGTTCAATCATCTTGCCCAAGGCGAGGAATGCCACCATGACTGGCAGTGCATTCAGGACGCTATGGCTGCTCTCGCTCACCTGCTGCACAGCGATGATGCGGCTGGCCGGCTCAACATGAGGGCCATGGCTTGGGTGAATGAGAACATGCCGAAGTGTGTTCCAGCGATCAAGGCGGTGGCCAGCGCCCTGGTCGGTCAGGCTAGAACAAACGGGGAGGACAAGGCTCGGCTCACGGGTGTTGAAGTCCGAGCGATCATCGCCGCTTCCCGCGAGTGAGTCGGCAGGATAGGGTCGCCGCGTCGCCGAACTGTTATCGGCAGCTAACCAACAGACGTTGACTGTATCGCTGTTGCTGGCGACCGTCAGTAGGGGGACCTCACCATGGCTAGACGTGTTGATCCGCGGAGGTTGCGCAGGGCGAATCCTCCTGGCCCCACTGGCACGGCTGACCCCATTGCGCAACTCGCGTCGCAGCTCCCGCCGCACG
Source organism: bacterium (assembly GCA_021372615.1). Lineage (NCBI taxonomy): Bacteria > bacterium. Next base: position 58,784 of record JAJFUB010000026.1, read on the forward strand.
GTCAGGTTGCTCAGTCTGCTCCCGAAGGACCTTCCCTTCCATCTATCGACCTGCGCAGTCCGTTGGAGAGGTCGGCTCACCGTCTGGGAGCCTGGGGAAGCGTGGTGACCGTGATAGGGATTGTCGGCGGCGTAGTCTCTATGGTGGCAGGCATGGCGGTTGCGGCGAATGGCAACGATGACTTTGGGATCGGGGCTGTTGCGGGTGGTGTGACCGGGGTGCTCATCTGGAGTTGGTTCAGCGCGTTCAGCCAGGCAGCAGCCGAGGCGCTCATGTCGACAGATCGTGCCTTGACACTCCTTGAGACTCAGACTGACCTGCTCAGACAGCTTGCACAGCGTCAAGTTGGGCCGGCGAGACCAGGGCCTGACAGTTCGTGAAGCAACGGCCATCCGCGGGTGCCGCCCGCAGTCCCGACGGACTTGGCCGTCACCTACGCCGCCCGGTAGATGGCCCCGCCGGTGCGCAGCACCTCGCGGACGAACCCGCAGCCATCGCTGGTCAATCCGCGGACACCATACGCAATTGGGCTACCGGCTACCCGCCTACCCCTTCGCCCTCCGCCGTACCGTCCCGTAGATAGGGCTGCGGAGGTCGTTGGCGTTTGACAGCAGCCCGCCCCGTCGGGTATATTGCAGTCATCCTGCAACATACCCGGTACCATGTACATGCCACGCTACCTCGCCCGCACCCTCGAAGCCTTCACCCGGACCGCCTCCCGGCAGTTCCCCGTCCTGCTGCTCACGGGCGCGCGGCAGGTCGGCAAGACGACCCTGCTGCGGCACGTCAGCAGACCGGACCGTACCTACGTGTCGCTTGATGATCCGACCCTCGTTGACCTCGCGCGGCGGGATCCGGCACTCTTCTTCCAGCGCTTTCGGCCGCCCCTGCTGTTTGATGAGATTCAGTACGCTCCGCAACTGCTGCCGTACATCAAGATGGAAGTGGACCGGGTGCGCCAGCCGGGATTATTCTGGCTGACGGGGTCGCAACAGTTCCACCTGATGAAGGGCGTGTCAGAATCGTTGGCCGGGCGCGTGGCGATTTTGCAACTGCTGGGCGTGTCGCGCAGGGAAATGTTGGGACAGGGCGCCGCCGTGCCGCCGTTCCTGCCTACTGGGCAGCAGATCAAGTCGCGCGAGGCCAGCGGCGGGAGGCTGGACCTACCGGCGCTCTATCGACTCATCTTCAGGGGGTCGCTGCCCGCCATCGCGCTCCACCCGGACGTGGACCGGGACCTGTTCTACAGCTCGTACGTGCAGACATACTTGCAGCGCGACGTGCGCGATCTGGCGCGCGTGGGGGATGAGAGCGCCTTCTTGCGCTTCCTGAGAATGGCGGCCGCGCGGACCGGCCAACTCCTGAACCTGTCGCAGTTGGCACGCGACACGGATATTGCCGTCAACACCGCGAAGAGCTGGCTCTCGATTCTCCAGGCCTCAGGGATCGTCTACCTACTGCAGCCGTACTACACCAACCTGAGCAAACGTCTGGTCAAGGCGCCGAAGCTCTACTTCCTCGATACCGGACTCTGCGCGTACCTGACGCAGTGGCCCAGCCCGGAGGTGCTGGAGGCGGGGGCCATGTCGGGCGCCCTTCTCGAGACGTGGGTCATTGGGGAGTTGCTGAAGAGCTACTGGCACAACGGCAAGGAGCCACCGTTCTACTACTACCATGACCACGATCGCCGGGAGATTGACTTGCTCATCACGCAGGGCGGGAAGGCGTATCCGCTCGAGATCAAGAAGACGGCCTCTCCCCGAGTTGATGATGTGGGCATCTTCGCGGCGCTGGGGAGGTTGGGGCTGGACGTGGGGGAGGGAGGCGTCGTCTGCCTGGCACAGCAGGCCCTGCCGCTGACGAAGAGGGCGCGGGCGATTCCGGTGGGGACGTTGTGAGGGTGGGGCAGGGAAGACGGGAGCCCCTACGCCGCCCGGTAGATGACCTCGCCGGTGCGCAGGACCTCGCGGACGAACCCACTGTCATCGTTCGCGCGGGACAACAGGTGCGGCTCGATCATCGGGTCAATGTCGTTGCGCAGGTGACACAACCGTGCGGCCAGTGTCAGGAAGTCCCCCGTGATCTCGGGCAAGATCACGGCCACGTCAATGTCACTGTCCGCGCCCGCCTCGCCGGTGGCGTGCGAGCCGAACAGGACGATCTGACTGTCCGGGAATTCCGCAGCGACTACTCGGGCGTACTGCGCGACCCGGCGTCGCACCTGTCGCTTATCCATGTCAGTAACCGTTCCGTGTTCTCGATCAGCGTGCGGCAGCGCTCGGCGGAGAGGGACCGCAACAGGGCGTCCTTCTGCGCCGGGAAGCGCGCCTCAATGTTCAGCGGTTCCAGTACATCCAATAGCGCCTGATCCTCGGTTGGCAGCTCGTCGTACGAACCGCCCGATTTCGCCAACCTCACGAGAGCATGTGTGTAGGGCGGCATGCTTCGCGTGGCGCAGACGATGAGGCCCTTGAGCGCCTTCTCGATGACCTGGTGGCACATGAAGCCGACGTAGAGGTACCGGTCATTGACCAGCATGATCTTGGCTGTCTCGAGGTCGTACTGGGCCAGGTCACGCCAGTAGCGGACCTGCCGGGCAACCTGCTCGCCATCGAGGTGCTCTTCGGGTGCCATTTGGTGTCATTGTAGCACAAACGTCGATATCCGGGGTCATCAGTCCCATCGCCCCTGCGCTTCCCCTCACTCCCCCTCCGCCGCCGCGTACTTCACCCCCGACAGCTTCGCGAAATGGGCGTCGCACTTGACGCCGCGCCGCGGCGGCGGCATTCTATGGCCAGGCGGGTGGTCCGGAGCGTCGCGTGGGGCCCAGAGCCTCCTGCGGCCGCAGGATGTCTACACATATTCGGACACATATCATTCTGCTGGCACAGACCCGCCGACGCGCCGACGCAGAAGCCGAGACTGCGTCCACGTTGACCCGCCATGCGCTGGAATGAGTTCCGTCTGAGAGGAACACCAACGATCATGATGAGACCCGGCCGCAACCTCAGTCGCAGCCTCGTTCAGTTGTTGTCGTTGGCCTTGCTAGGGGGAATGCTGGTGCCCGCCCTCGGCAGCGCCTGCGTCTGCGACAACCAGTCCGGCCAGGTCATCTGGGTGTCACTCAACGGTGGACCGTACGTGAAGCTCACCCCCGGCGAGCGGACGCTGGGCATGACTGGGTGGGTCGGCAAGGGTGGGCGCGTGTCGGTCCGGCTCCAGCCCGAGCTGGGCGCGCCGTGCGTGCGGGAGTATGGCAATGTCGAGGCCGAGGCGTGGGTCACCGTCAGGGATGAGGACCTCGGGCCGCAGGGCGGGCCACACCGCGGTCAGCGGGTCAACCCTAACATCACCCGCCCGGCCCGGTGGTTCGACGCCTGGCCGGACATGACTGTGGCCGGGCAGGCCCCGCCCAACGCGCACCTGCGCGTGACGATCATGTACCGCCAGACCTTCCCCGAGGCGACCGGGGTGTTGTGGCAGGGGGAGCTGACAGCCCTGCCCACCGGCGACTGGACGACACCGAAGGTGAAGGGCCGCCCCGCCGAGGGCGTGGTCTTCCCGGACGGCTACACCTTCGTAGTCGAGGCCCTCAGCGAGCATGGTCGCGTCATCGGGCGGCGCCAGGCAACGCTGGGGCGGATGCAGGACCTGCGGGTGGAGACGGAAGCTGACACCAAACTGAGCATCACGCGGCCCACGCGGTGGCTGGACGACTGGCCGGAGCTGGTCGTCGCCGGCCAGGCGCCCTTCGGCGCTCGCCTGCGCCTCAGCATTGTCTACAAGCAGCGCTTCCCTGAGCGGGTGGGGATGCTATGGCAGGGGATGGTGGAGGTGTTGCCCACGGGGCGGTGGGAGACGACCAAGCTGAGCCGGCGGCCCGAGGGGGAGCTGGTGTCCCCGGACGAGTACACTTTCGTGGCTGAGCTGCTGGGGCACGACGAGCGGGTCATCGCGCGCGAGCAGACGACGCTGAAGCGGTGAGGCCAAACGCGCCATCGGCGGGCGCGTCTCCCGGGTCACGCTTTGTCTGCGATGTACTCAACGCCGGGTAGCTCCGCGAAGTGGGCGTCGCTGGTGATGAGCCTAGCCTCATGCTGCTGGGCGGTGGCATAGATGATGGCGTCAGCCATCGGGAGGTTGTGTGCGAGGCTGATCTCCGCCGCAGTCAGGGCCAGATTGTCCTCGAGTGGTACGGTTTGTCGTTCGGTCATCTGTGCCATGGCTCTTGCGGTATGGGCACGCTCGAGCCTGGTCTTCAGGATCTTGTACACTTCATAGAGCACAACCGTCGGCACCAGCACGTCCGGCGCCTTCACATGCTTGGCGTACGCGGACGCCAGCGGTCCTTCGAGGAAGTACTCCAGCCAGCCTGAGGAATCGATCACGACGGCCATCGCTGCTCATCCTCCTCTTCGCGGTAGCCCTCGTACGTATGTCCCTTGCCGATGCCCCGCAACTCCTCAATCGGGACCACCGGAACCAGAGTGGCGACGCCGTCGAGCACAAGCAGCTTCACTCTCTGCCCCGGCTTGAGGCGCAGCTGCTCCCGCACTTCTCTGGGGATGACGATCTGGTACTTCGGTGAGATGGTCACGGCAGGCATGATCTTACCGCCTTATACGCGCATGTGATCGATCATAGTCTACCTTACCATGGTACTCCCGTCAACTCTTCCCCCTCAACTGCCACCCGCGCACATCCAGGAACCAGTGGCCGTTCACTTGCACCGGTTCGCTCTCAGTGATCTCGATCCGTTGGCGGAAGAGCGGACCGTCTACCACTGCTGTATGGTACTCGCCGTTCTCGCCGCACACGTCGAGGGCCGGCTGCGCGGCCGCCCATGCCAGGAACTCCGGCCCGAGGTGCATCCCCATCTGCGCACCGCTGAAGACGTCGGGACGGCCGGAGACGATGACGGCCTCGAAGCCCGCACCCAGGAACTCGGCCATGACCTGCTGGGTGTCCATCCCATATATAGGGTGTACCCAGTCCAGCCCGGCTGCCCGGCACATGCGGATGCCCCAATCGCGGTTGGCCTCGGGGAAGATGTCGCCGAAGACCATGCCCTCGACGCCACGGCCCTTCAGCTCGCGCAGAGCGGCCTGGTACGACTCCTCATAGGTGTCGTCCGGGGTCGGCCACTGCAGGAGCTGCAGGCCCATGGCCTCGGCCTGGGCGCGGACGAAGTCCTTCGGCGTGCCGTGGAAGCGGACGCGCTGGTAGGTGTCGGCGATGGTGTTCAGCAGGACGCGGACCGGAAGGCCCTGCTGGAGGGCGCGGTAGGTGGCCAGGCAACCGTCCTTGCCGCCACTCCAGGATGCTGCGTACATGCCATTGACCTCGATCTGCGGGGATGGGTGGGGGAGAGGGCCTCAGTGGCCGGCAGCGACGGGGCACGCCTCGGCGGCGGCGTGCCGCCGCTCGTGCACGAAGCGGAGGAACCACGCGCCCGCCAGACACAGCACGACGGTCAGGGCGAAGTCCACCCGCCAGCCCAGACCCGGCGCCAGCCGCGAGATGGCGCTGCCCAGGGGCGGGGCCGTGGCGAAGGCGAGTACCTGGGGCACGACCGCCGAGGCGTTCCACACGCCCAGATAGCGGGCGGCCTCGCCGCGGGGCAGGAGATTGCAGGCCAGGGCCCACTCGACGGCGGTGAAGATGCCATAGGCCAGTCCGGCCGGTACAGCGGCGGCATACGCCCATGTCATGTTGGGCGCGATCACAAAGACAGCGCAGGCGCCTGCCATGATGAACTGGGACGAGAAGATCAGCGGCTTGCGGCCCCAGCGATCCGACATGGTGCCGGAGATGACACTGCCGACCCCGGCCGCCGCGATGGCCGGGAGCATCAAGTGCATGTTGGCGCCCTCGGGGTTGGTCTGGCCCAGGCTGAACTCCAGGTACAGGATTGTGACCTGCAGGAACATGTAGAAGCCAATGTTCGTGACAGCGCGGGAGAGCGACAGCCAGAAGAAGTCCGGGTAGCCCCGCACGTCCACATCAAAGGAGCGAGCGATGGTCTGCCAGGGGGTCGCGGCCGGGCGGTGCCGCAGCGGCTTCTCGCGGACAATGATGCAGTTGACCACCATCGTCAGCAGCATGAAGCCCGCCATCGAGTTACACATCAGCGGGAAGCGCTGGTCATGGAGGACCGCCCGCTGGTCTCCAGACAGGCTCTCCGCCCCGAGCAGCAAGCCGGCGAGGATGAGACCGCCGACATCGCCCAGCAGGCGCGCTACGCCCAGCAGGCCGGCGGACTTGCCGTGCTCCCGGGGGTTGACAGTGTCGGGCAGCAGCGCCGAGAACGGCCCCAGGGCTGCGTTGGTGCCGATCTGGACCAGCATCAGCGCGCCGGCGAGCGGCCAGAAGGAGTGGGACCCGCCCAGCAGCACCAGAGCCCCGGTGCCCCACAGCACACCGACCACCAGGAAGGGGCGGCGCCGCCCCCAGGGATGCAGCGAGCGGTCGCTAAAGGCCCCGACGACCATCTGCGTGACGGTCCCGATCACGCCGCCGGCGGCACCCAGGATCCCGAAGTACAGGCCGATGTGCTGCTCGCCGAACCAGTCACCGAGGCGGCTCTGTAGCCCGGTGTGCAGCAGCGCTCCCCACACCAAGGAGTTGCTCAGCCAGTAGACGGTGAGGGCCAGGTGGTGGCGCAGGGGACGGAGAGGAAGCTGGTCGGCATCGTCAGATAGCGGGGCGACGGACGGCTCCATGCACGGCCTCCTCGACGGGTCAGACGGGGTGCGGGAGAGCGCCCGCGCAGTGGTTCGGCGCCTCTGCCCGTGATACCTGCGGGCCCCGGCGGCGGGGCCTCCGCCCGGAGTTCTGGCATTTTGCTCTTGCAACCGGCACGAGAAGCAGTCTATACTTTTGTCGGGTAGTCTTCGCCATCTACAGTTCTACACTACAGCACCAAGCGAAGCTGGCGGTGATCATGGCTCCCGGACAAGTCGCGGTACTTGTTGCTACCTGCGCTGTTCTGGTGATCTCGGTCTTCACCGATGTGCGCGACGGCAAGATCTACAATGCCGTCACCCTCCCTGCTGCCCTCCTCGGTCTGGTCCTCAATACCATCGCCAAGGGTCTACCCGGTCTGGGACTTAGCCTGGCCGGTCTGGCCCTCGGGCTGGCTCTCTTCTTCCTCAGTGCACTGGTCGGCCGTATCCTCGGTGCGGGTGACTGCAAGCTCTTCGCAGCCGTGGGAGCGCTGCAGGGGCCGCAGTTCCTGCTGTGGGCGATCCTCATCTCGCTGATCGTTGGCGGGGTGTTCGGTATCCTCGTCGCCCTGTGGCGCGGGGTGCTGCGACACAGTCTCCAGCGCGTCTGGCAGGCGGTCTACTTCAAGATCTGTCTGAAGATGCCCATGGACATTGCCCAGACGAGCTCGAAGCTTCGACTGCCGTATGCCGTCGCCATTCTGGCGGGCTGCCTGTTCACCATCTGGTGGCAACAGGGCCGGCCCCAATAGAGAGGGAGTCTGCGTAGTCTCAAGAAGCCGGTTGTTGGGTCGGTTGGGTTGGACCAGGAGCAGGGCCGGGCTGGTCCCACGCGTGAGGCCTGTGCGTGGGTTGGGCTGAGCTACAGTGCGTGCCGGCCCGCTCAAGCGGCCCGCGGGAGGCCAACGGAACTCTTGAGCGTTTCTGGAACCTGGGGAGAACCGGGCGGGGCATAATAGCCCCGGGTTAGTAGACCTTGTCCGGGGTGCCATGCTCGGTCTGAGCGGAAGGTGTCGGTGCAAGCCAGAGGGTTCCAACCATGGATGCCAAGATGATACCGGGACGCAAGACAGATCGCCAAGGTACGGCCAGCGTGGAGTTTGCGTTGGTGCTGCCTTTGCTGCTGGCGTTGCTTTTCGGGATCATCGAGTTCGGGTTCCTTTTCAAGGACCAACTCAGCATCCAGCAGGCGGCGCGCGAGGGTGCCAGGACGGCGGCGGTCGGGCGGCTGCAGTCGGAGGTCGGTAATCGCATTCTCACTACAGCCTCGACGCTGACCACGGCCCATCTGACCTACGACATCATGTACCGCACGTATAGCGCCGGTGTATGGAGCGGTTGGACCACCCTCGGCGACCTGGCTGACGGCTCGCAGAACGACGCGCCGGTCGGGGCTCAGATCCGCGTGCGCACCAACTACGTGCATCCGTTTGCGACAGGTTCGCTGTTCGCCCGCCTGATTGGCAGGCCCGGCGCAACCAGCATGACGCTGCACGCGGAGATGGTGATGCGCCGTGAGTAGGAACCATGGACTGATGGATCGGCCAGACAGAGGCGCCGCCCTGAGCGCACCCCACCGCCATCGCGGTCGTGGGAAGCGGCTGTTCTCCGGGGCACGCCGCGCGCGGGGCTATGTCGCCGCCATGGTCGCCGTGGGGCTGACGGCCCTCCTGGGCGTGGCGGCTCTATCGGTGGATGTCGGGCGGGTGATGATGGCAGCCCAGCGCGCTCAGGATGTCGCGGATGCCGCTGCCTTCGCCGGCGGTTCGCTCTTGCGCGTGCCGGCCGACGCCATCGTGGCGGCCCAGCAGTGCGTGGCCGCCAATAACCAGTCCAACCAGGGCTTTGCCATCACCTGTACGTATGTGGCGGACAGCGCGCTCTCTGACATCCGGTACTTCGCGCCGTACACCTATGTTCCGGACTATGGGTGGCTTGGCTGGGCCGCCAAGGCGATCCGGGTCACGACCCATGTCACCGTGCCCTACACCTTTGGCCGGGCCGTCGGACTCACGGAGAAGCAGATCACCCGTCGGGCGACGGCTGTCCGCGCCCCGGTGGGCGGTTGCCCCATCGCGCCGCTCTGGGTCTCTCACCCCACCGAGTACAAGTATGGGGAGTATCAGAACCTGCTGATGGCCGATGGGCCGTGCTACGCCGAGATCCCTGGCAACTTCGGCTGGCTGGCGCTCCCCTCCGAGGTAGAGGCCTCGTGGGTTGACGTCCTATCCGGCATACCGCTGTCGGATGCCGACACCGAAGCTCTGTTCTGCGACATAGGCGACTATGTCACTGGCTACCCGGGGTTATCGGTAGGGCAGTGGGTGAATGGCCTGGAGTCGCGCATCACGCGCGCCCAGGCTGGCTGGGCCGGGGAGACCTGGGACAACTGCAGCGCCAATAACCCACGTATCGTCATCGTGCCGTTGGTGACCTACGTATCAGGCACGGGGTCCGGTGCGACATTCCAGATTGAGAAGTTCGGCGCGTTCTGGCTGGATTTTGCGGACTCCAGCGGCAACCCGAAGCACATTGACGGGCGCTTCATCAGGTACACGCTGCCCGGGGCGGGCATTGAGCCCCTCTCGGATGACGTAGGACTGTTCAGCTACCGGTTGGCGGGATAACCAGCCGGCTGAAGACGGCCGCCGGTAGACCTTGGCCGGGTCTACCCTTTGGCGCCTCTTCTGCCTGGGAATCCCCCTCCACCATTGCACCATACTTCGCAGCAAGGAGCGTGACCGGAGATGCGACTCACGAGGCAGGCCGCTTTGGCTATTGCCCTGATCGCTGGGCTATTGGCAGCTCTCTTCGCCTGGATGTTCATCGGTCAGCAGAACAAGCCCAAGGCCAAGGCACCGGAGACGGTCCAGATTCCGGTGCCGATCGCCACCATCAAGGCGGGGACTGAGCTGCAGGCGGCGATGTTCCAATTGGGGGAACAGCCCAAGGAGCAGCTCACGCCGAACATCGTCACCGATGCCCAGACTCTGCAGGGACGCGTCGCGGTGATGGAGCTGCCCGGGGGGCAGCCGGTACGCGTCGAGCAGATCCGGGAACGGGACGTCAGGCTGGGCATGGCCTGGGCTCTTAACCCGGGCTTGCGGGGTATGGCGGTGTCCCTGGATGTGGTTGGCACCGTCGGTGACTTCATCAAGCCTCTCGACCACGTCGATGTGCTGACGGCCTTCCGGCAGGACAACCAGGCCGTGGTGCGGACGCTGGTGCAGGATGTGGTGGTGCTGGCCATCGGCCAGACGATCACGTCCGCCCCGCCCGCCACAACGACCGAGGAGACCGGCGAGACCACGAAGGAAGCGCCGCCGCCGCGGAAGACCGAGACGCCGGTCACGCTCGCACTCACACCCGCCCAGGCCCAACTGATCCTCACCGCTGACCAGGCCGGCGACCTCCGCTTGACGCTGCGCGGCAAGGGCGACCGCTCGGTCCTCCCGCTGGCGCCGGCCAACAGTTGGTCGATGGTAGGGCAGGTCCCGAAGCCCGGCGCAACGCCGACCACAACCCAGGGGGCACCGTCGGCCTCCGCCGCTTCGCCCCAGCCCCCGGCAGCTACCGCTCCGGCGCCAGCGCCAGCGCCCGTGCGCACTGCGGGAGCCGGGCAGGCTCCACAAGCCGGCCCGAAGCTGCCCAAGCAGCCGTACGTGGAAGTGGTGCGGGGGAGCGCTCGCGAGATCGTTGTCCCGTAGTAACCATTCGGTGGCGCGATGGCGTTGCGTTTCTTTGACATGCCGTCCAGTCAGTCGGATCGTCACGTGGCTCGGTCACTACACCATTCATCGCACTACGCCCTGCCGGCCGAACGGCAGAGGGGAGCCCGCACGATGCTACAATGCACCTCACACAATCGTCGCTTAGTATGGTCCGCCGTCGTCCTGGGGGCGATGCTCTGGCTGCTGGCGACGGCCGTGGTTCAGGCCGGCGGCCTGTCGCCGACCAGCACCCGGGCCCTAACCGTTCCCACCGGTCGCAGCGCGCTGCTGCACTTCCAGCGCATGAAGCGCGTGCAGGTGGTGGAGCCCGACCTGGTCGAGGTCGTGGTCGGCTCACTCGATGACTTGTCCATCTACGGCAAGAAGGCCGGGGACACCATCGTGTACGTGTGGGACCGACTGGGCATGCACCAGATCGCCGTCACCGTGGCGGGCTGCAGCCCAGCCGAGGCGCTCGTCCTGGACCTCAGGGCGGTCCTGGGTAACCGGCTGAGCTATGCGACGGCCGGGGAGCGGACGGTGGTCATCGAGGGTGTGTTGTCCGGCGCTGCCGCGCAGCGTGCCCACGACATCATCTCCGCGTCCGGCCGCGAAAACGTGCAGATCGTGGACCTGGTTCGCACGGAGGGTGACGATGCCGCCGGCGCCGCGGCGGCAGTGGCGGCCGGGCTGGCCAAGATCCTCGGTGACACGGTCGAGTACACCGTCTGGAACAACACCACGCTGATCGTGCGTGGCGGTCTGGGCGACCGGGAGAAGCTGGCGCAGGCGCACAAGCTGCTGCTGGCCATCTCCGACCCGCGTGTCAAGGTCGTGGATCTGCTCGAATACCAGGAAGGTGCCGCCGAGCCTCCTGTGGCGCGCATCACCCAGGCCCTGGGCAAGGACTTCCGGGTCTGGCAGGTGGCTGGGCGGACGGTGGCGGTGGAGGGAACAGTCGCCTCCGCCGAGCAGCTAGAGGACCTTAACAAGATACTCGAGGCCTTCAAGGACCAGGCCACCATCGTCAACCTCGTGCGCGTGGGCAAGCCGGACATCAACCGTGCCGTGGCCAGCCTGCAGAGCGTCGTGGGCAACAAGGTCACCGTCCGGTCGCTCGATGCGGAGACCATTGCCATTGAGGGCCTGGTCGGCAATGAAGCTGAGCTAACGCGCATGCGGGACATTGTGAAGGCGTACCCGGTTGGGTACAAGACTCTTGACCTACTGCGTGTGGCTCTGCAGGAGAAGCGCCAGGTCCTGATCCAGGTGCGCGTGGTGGACATCAACAAGGGCGACCTGAAGCGCCTGGGCGTCACCTGGGGCCAGCTGTCGGTTGAGGAGGACGCCGTCAAGTTCGTGGATCAGCCGTGGGTGGTGCAGGCCCTGGGCGCCTTCATGAACGGGACCGGCGATGCGGGCAATGTCGTGCCGATCGGGGCCCAACTGGACATGCTTCGCGAAAAGAACGCCGCCCGTGTGCTGTCGGAGCCGAACCTGCTGGTGGACGATGGGGGGTCGGCCATGATCACCGTGGGCGGGGAGATCCCCGTTCCGATCTCTCAGACGGGCGGCACCTCGGGAGCAGGAGGGGCCATCTCCGTCGAGTGGAAGCCTTACGGCGTGCTCATGCAGGTGCAGCCAACCATTCTGGAGGGCAGCGAGAAGATCAGTCTGAAGGTGGCGCCGGAAGTTAGCTCGCTGGACTACTCGAATGCCGTCACGATCAGTGGGTTCTCCCTCCCGGCCATGCGTCAGCGCAAGGCCAGCACGACGGTCACGGTCGAGAATGGCGGCACGCTCGTCGTGGGCGGGCTGATCCAGCGGGAGGAGTCCAAGATCGTGACCAAGATCCCGATTCTGGGCGATCTGCCCATACTGGGAGAGCTGTTCCGGCATAAGGAGTTCCAGACTGGCGACAGCGAGCTGGTCATTCTCGTCACGCCGCAGATTGTGACCGGGCCGGTGGCCATCCCGGCCTCGGCCACGCCGCAAGGCGGATTGATCGCCCCGGCACAACGCACGCCGGCCCCGGCGCAGCCTGCGCAATAGCGTCTGCTCCGGCCGTTCGGTTCAGGGAGTGAGTCTCGATCCGCCCGCGCTCCGCTCTGGGGCGGAGCCAGGCCTGTGAACGATGATCAAGGTAGTCATCTCTGAGGTGAACCCGGGGACGGCGGAAGGCCTGCGCAGTGAGCTGATCAACCAGGTCAGCGGCCAGGAGCAGGTCGAGGTGGTAGGCTATGCGCGCGATGGCCTCGAGGTCGCGCAGCTAGCTGCACAGCTCCGCCCCGATCTGCTGTTCATCGACGAGAGCATGCCGGGCCTGGACGGATACGAGGCCTGTCGGCTGGCTACGGCTGCCGCCCCGGACTCGGTCTGCGTGGTCCTATGCGACGGCGACCTGCATACTGCCACCGAGAAGGGCATGCGGGCGGGGGCGCGCGCGGTTATCAAGCGCGACACCCCGGCGGCGAGCCTGGGGCAGCTTGTCACGCAGTTGGCCCAACTGCGCAAGGTCAAGCAGTCAGACGAGTACGCCATCGTGACCGATCCGGCGCGGCTGCCGGTGACCGTGGCCATCACCTCCGCCAAGGGCGGGGTCGGCAAGACTACTATCGCTGCGAACCTGGCCGTACTCTTTGCCAGGCGTTTCCCCGGTCAGGTGGTGTTGGTGGATTTCTACGGCCAGTTCGGCGATGTGGCCCTGGCCCTGGACCTGCGGCCGGAGAACAACATCGGCGACCTGGTCAACTACGGCGCGCTGGACCCGGACCTGGTGGAGACCCATCTGGCCAAGCACGAGACGGGCCTGCGGGTGCTCGCGGGGGTGGGCAAGGGCCAGTCACAGGTCCTTACCTCGATTGATGTGCCGCACCTGGCCGAGTTGTGCGGCCTGTTGCGCCTGAAGTACCGCTTTGTATTCTTCGACATGCCGCCCGTGCTCTGGACCGCCAGCACCTATATCATGTCGCGCTGCAACGAGATCGTGATCGTCAGCAACACCATCGACCTGGCGACTCTACGCGACACGACGGCGCTGCTGGAGGCCATCATGGCCACGCACATTCCCAAGGAGCGGATCCATCTGCTGGCCAACCGGGTGTCGCGCGGGAACCAGTTCACGGTGCGGGACCTTGAGGAGGCGACAGGTTTCCAGGTCGTGTCGCAACTGCCCGACGATCCGCAGACGGCGATGGGATCGTACAACGAGGGCAAACCCTTTGTGCTCACCAGCCCGAACGCGCCGGTGACACAAGCGCTGCAGAAGCTGATGGCGCGCTTGCTGGAGGGTGTGGCCGTCTAGCCGTAGGGCCGGTACCACCGGCTGTGGCATCCGGGGACGTACATCCTGCCGACAAGCTGTAGGTGTTTACCTTGCCCAAACCGCCACTCGATGTCATTCGCGAAACGGCCGCCGCCCTGGGCATCTCTGCGACTGAGGCGGAGATCCTCGACGACCTGAAGCTGCTGGTCCATCAGCGGCTGCTGACGGAGACGGACTTCCGCCTGCTGCAGACGATGGGCCAGGAGGACCTGGTCGAGCAGATCCGCTTCCTGACGCAACTGGTGGGGGAGGAGCGCAACCTCTCGCTGTCCGCCCGAGCCAAGGAGCAGGTCCAGGCCGAGGTACTCAATGAGGTCATGGGCTACGGCCCCATCCAGACCCTCCTGGACGACCCCTCCATCTCCGAGGTCATGATCAACGGTCCGGAGAGCATCTACGTGGAGCGCAGCGGCAAGCTCCATCGGGTGGGCAAGCGCTTCGTGGATGACGCGCACGTCATGCGCATCATCGAGAAGATCATTGCCCCCCTCGGCCGCCGCCTCGATGAGTCCATGCCGATGGTGGACGCACGCCTCCCCGACGGCTCCCGTGTTAACGCCATCATCCCTCCTATCTCGATCAACGGACCGTGCGTCACGATCCGCAAGTTCTCCGTGGAGCCCCTCAAGCCCCGCGACCTGGTGAACTTCGGCACGATGTCCGAGTCCATGGCCCGGTTCCTGGAAGCCTGCGTTACCGCGCGCCTGAACATCATGGTCTCTGGGGGCACCGGCTCGGGCAAGACGACGACGCTCAACGTCCTGTCCGGCTTCATCCCCCACGACGAACGCATCGTGACGATCGAGGACGCGGCCGAGTTGCGGCTCCAGCAGGAGCATGTCATTACGCTGGAGAGTCGGCCGCCCAATCTGGAAGGCAAGGGGGAGATCACGATCCGGCACTTGGTCCGTAACGCCCTGCGCATGCGCCCGGAACGGATCGTGGTCGGTGAGTGCCGCGGCGCCGAGGCCCTGGACATGCTGCAGGCGATGAACACCGGGCATGACGGGTCGCTTAGCACCGTCCACTCCAACAGCCCGCGTGATACCCTATCCCGCCTGGAAACCATGGTGCTCATGGCAGGCATGGCACTGCCCACGCACGCCATCCGTGAGCAGGTGTCCTCGGCCCTGGACCTGATCGTTCACCAGGAGCGCCTGCGCGACGGCTCCCGCCGCGTCACGCATGTCACCGAAGTGCAGCGCATGGAGATGGAGGAGATCGTCCTCCAGGACATCTTCGTCTTCAAGCGGCACGGCTTTGACAAGGAAGGCCGCATCATCGGTGAGCACACACCGCGCGGCATCCGGCCGCTCTTCATGGAGAAGCTGGAGGCCGAGGGGCTGCAGTTGGGGGCCGAGATCTTCGAGCCGAACCGTTAGGCGCGGACGGCGGGCGGCACGGATCGCCACACGGTACCGCAAGGAGTGTTGGCCGTGAACGTAACCACCATCATCATGGTTGTGCTGGCCTTCGCGGGGGTCTCGGGCGGCATGATGGTGCTGTTCACCGCCATGCTGTCGGCCAGCAACGCCCGTACGCGCCGGTTGCAGGAACTCAAGGAGGGCCGGCCCCAGATGGCGACCGGGTCCTCCACACGGCGCAAGAAGGCGAAGGTGCCCGACCCGGCCCCCCTGCTCACCGGCATCCTGCAGCGCAGCGAGATAGGGCGGAGGCTGCAGGCCGAACTGTTGCGCGGCGGTCTGCTGCTGCGCCCCTCCGAGTTCCTCATCATCACGGCCATCTGCGCCGTGACCGGCTTCGTCGTGGGCTGGCAGTTGGGGAATCACTGGGCCTTCGGCGTCGGCCTGGCCGGCCTGGGGGCCTTCGCGCCGCACATGCACATGAAGTCCAAGCAGGGCCAGCGCCAGCGCCGTATCAGCAACCAGCTCCCTGATGCGCTGGACCTGCTCGCTTCGTCGCTGCGTTCGGGACACTCGTTCCTGCGTGGTCTGCAGGTCGTGGTGACGCAGATGGCGCCACCGATCACGGAGGAATTCGAGCGCGCCATTGACGAGGTCCGCCTGGGGCAAACGCTTGAGAACGCCTTGCAGCACATTGTGGAGCGCACGGCCAACTACGATCTGGAGCTGGTCATCTCCGCCGTCCAGACCCAACTCTCGATCGGTGGTAACCTGGCCGAGATCATGGACAACATCTCCTCGATGATCCGCGAGCGCGTGCGTCTCGCGGGCGAGATTGCCGCGGCGACGGCGGAGGGTCGTCTCTCGGCCGGCATTCTGGGCGGGATGCCGTTCGGGATGGCCTTCCTCATCAACGTCGTCAGCCCCGGCTACATCTCGCCGCTGTTCCATAGCACCCTGGGGCTGATGCTTTTGGGTGTGGCTGGTGGGATGATGCTCACCGGCGTTCTGATCATCAAGAAGATGCTCGAGATAGACCTGTAGGGAATGTGACGACAAACCATGGTTACCGCCATCGTCGTTGTCATCATGCTCTTCGTCTGCATTGCGGCGCTCATCTTCGGGCTGACGACCAGCACCCGTCAGCAGCGCATCACCCAGCGCATCGAGGAGCTGCAGTCCGCCCGGCCCGTGTCCGAGATGTCGCAGTCGGTCGTGTCGCGCCAGTTGCAGATGCCCTTCTATGACCGGGTGCTCAAGCCGGTCGTGAAGAGTGCGAATCGGGTTCTGCTGAGCGTGGCGCCCCAGGGCATGATCGAGACGGTCCGTAAGAACCTCAATGCCGCCGGCAACCCCCCCGGGATGAGCGAGCCGCTCTTCTTGTTGCTGCGGAGCGCCGGGATGCTCTTCGGGGTCGGGATAGGTGTCTTCTTCTACACGCGCGTCCTGGCCGATGCCCAGCCGATGATGCGCATGCTCATCCCACTACTGCTCCTGTTCATGGCCAGCATGATGCCGGACTACCTGCTCGGGAGCCGCATCAAGACCCGCCAGACGGCGATCCGCAAGGCTCTGCCCGACACCCTGGACTTGCTGGTCGTCAGCGCCGAAGCGGGCATGGGCCTCGACGGCGCGCTGGCAGAGGTCGTCTTGCGCAAGGAAGGCCCGCTGGTGGACGAGTTCGAGCGCGCTCTGCTCGAGATCCGGCTGGGGAAGCGGCGCCGTGAGGCGTGGCAGGACATGGCTGACCGCGCGCAGGTGGAGGAGCTGACGGCGCTGGTGGCCGCCCTCTACCAGGCGGAGGAGCTGGGCGTGAGCATCGCCAAGGCCTTGCGCGCCCATTCCGATGCCCTCCGCAGCAAGCGCTCGATGAAGATCCGGGAGCAGGCCGCCGTGCTCGGCACCAAGCTTCTGTTCCCGCTCATCTTCTGCATTTTCCCAGCCCTTTTCGTGATCATCATGGGGCCTGGCATCCTGAGCATGAAGGATGTCTTCGGCGCGATGGGAAAGTAGTATCGGTTGTCTACCCGGAAACTGACCATGGCTGGCGAGATGGCCATGTGTGCACCACGGACCACGCTGTTAGTTCGAGTCCCGAAGAAAGGGGTGCCGACGCATGAGTATGCAGCAGCCCCTCGTGTTGGTGGTTGATGACGAGCCTGCGGTGCGCGACGTAGTCTGCGAGAAGCTGGGGCATCACAGCTTCAAGGCCATCAGCGCCGCCAACGGCAAGGAGGCGTTCAAGCTGATCGAGGAGGCCAGCCCGGACTTGATCCTCCTCGACCTGCGCCTGCCGGACATTGACGGCATGACCATCTGCCAGCAGATTCGGCGCAAGTCCCGCGTGCCCATCATCATGCTGACGGCCATGGGGGAAGAGGTCAACCGCATCGTCGGCCTCGAACTGGGCGCTGACGACTACATCACCAAGCCGTGCAGCCTCGATGAGCTGGTCGCGCGGGTGAAGGCCGTGCTGCGCCGCAGCGGACCCGGCGTCGGGCTGCCGGAGACTGAGGGCAAGCTCAAGGTGGGCGGACTGGAGATCAACTCCGAGGCCGCCGAAGTGATTGTGGACGGCACACCCCTGAGCCTGACGAAGACGGAGTTCACGCTGCTGCGCACGCTGGCCGAGCGGCCCGGCAAGGTCTTCAGCCGCGAGGAGCTGCTGCGCGCGGTGTGGGGGTATGACCAGTACGACACGCACCTGGTCGAGGTGCATGTGGCGAACCTGCGGAGCAAGATCGAGCGCGATCCGCGCCGGCCAGAACGAGTCCGGACCGTCCGCGCCTTTGGCTACAAGCTCTGCGCCGTCTAGCGCCGGCGGCGCGCATGGTAGAACGCCACGACAGGCCCGCCGGGCCTGTCGTGAGTGTTTCCCCTTGACGGCTCTGGGCCGCTAGAGCTGGCTCTTGGCCACCGCCGCCACCGGCGGCTTCTTGCCCTTCTCCTGCAGCGCCTGGTTGACGGCCCGGTATACATCGCTCAGCTTGTACTTGTCGCCGACGGGCCCGCGGAACGATACCAGTGCCTTCCCGCCGTTCTTGATGACCTCGTTCTCCACCTTCCCGTTGATCACCAGGCCCGCCTCGCACCCGATGTTCAAGCGGTCGGACCGGTCGGTCACCTTCGGGTCAGTCATGGAGAGCCACTCGACCCGCACCAGATTGCCGTAGACGCTCTGGATCTCCTTGAGGGCTATGCTGGCCTGGTGGCACGAGTTGGCGTTGTTGACGAAGATCTCCACCTTGACCGGCGCCTTCGCGGGCCCGCTGCTGGGCGGCAGCTTGAAGGCCTCGTTCTGAGCGCCCTGGCCGGAGTGCCCGGAGGCGTCGCCCTTGGCTGCCGCGGCAGCCATCTCGGCCTGCTGCCGGACCTTTTCGACCTCCTTGGCGCGCGCTTTGGCCTGCTGCTGGCGCATGTCGGCGACAGTGTTCATCCCCAGGACCACCAGCAGCAGTGCAGCGATTGTCAGCGGGACCTGCAGCTTCCTCAAGGCGACGCTCCTCATCTTCCGGTGTGTGTTGACGCCTGTCCTGACGGCCCCTACTCGCTCTGCCCCGGGTGGGGCAGGAACTCGCTGGCCCAGGCGATCTGGCTGGCGCGGTGCAGGCTCTCGGGCGTGCCGGCGTCCGACCAGTTGCCCGCGAAGACATCGTACCGCAGGCGTCCCTCCTGCAGGTAGATGTTGTTCACATCTGTGATCTCGTACTGCCCGCGCTCGGACAGCTGCAGCGTGGGCAGTATCTCCCACAGGCGTCGGTCGTACGTGTACACACCCATCACTGCATACTGCGAGGGCGGGTCGGCGGGCTTCTCCACCAGCCGACTGATGTTCCCCTGTTCGTCGAAAGCCGGGACACCGAAGCGTTCGGGGTCAGGTACCTCGGTCAGCAGGATGCGCGCGCCGCCGCCCTGCTGCCGGAAGTTGTCCACAAAGGGTCGCAGGCTCGAGTCTACGACGTTGTCGCCCAACATGACCAGGCAGTCGTCGTCGTCCACGAACGCCTGCGCCAGACGTAAGGCATCGGCAATCCCGCGGGGCGCAAACTGGTAGGCATAGTATAGCGTCTTGAGCCCAAACTCGCTGCCATCATGCAGCAGCTCCAGGAAAGCTCCCGGGCTGTTGCCGCCGGTTATCAGGATGACCTCTGCGATGCCGGCCTCGCACAGGGCGTGCAGCGGGTAGTACACCATCGGGAAGCGGCCCACGGGAAGCAGGTGCTTGTTGGTCACCCGTGTCATCGGGGCCAATCGCGTCCCCAGCCCGCCGACCAGTATCACGCCCTTCATGTCATCCTCCCGTTGGTCAATCGCTGCTCTCAAGAACGCTCTGGCCCCCGGCCGGGTTTCCACCGCAGGCACCGTGTCGAGGGCCCGGAGCTACCACGGGAAGTGTGCCCCTTTCCGGGACCTGTCGTCAACAGAAAGAAATCGCCTCAGTCGGGCACAAGGGGTCTTGACACGGTCCCGCAGAAGTATATAATGGTTATGTAAGTAAACGTTTACTCACACGTGCCCAGAGTCAGCTATGGAACACACCCGACACCACAGTAAGCGAGATGAACTGACTACCGCCGCCCTCCGTCTCTTCGCGGAGAAGGGGATTCGCGGCACCTCCGTGCGCGACATCGCCGATGCGGCCGGTGTCACCGAGGGCGCGCTGTACCGCCACTTCCCCGGCAAGGGTCCCCTCGCCCAGTCGCTCTTCGCCGAGTGTGCCCGCATGTTGTACGAGCACCTCGACGCGGCCGTGAGTGACGCCAGCGACCCCGCCGCGCAGCTCTGCGGCCTGGTCCGCGGGTTCCTGGGCTTCGCCGAGATGCGGCCGGAAGCGTACGAGTACGTCATGGCGCGCCATCACGAGAGTGTCGGGGAGCTGCCGCCGGACCAGCCACTGCCCAAGGACGTCTTCGTGCGGGTCATTGAGCAGGGGATCGCGGCAGGGCGGTTGCGCCGCCTTGATCCCCACCTGGGCGCCGCCATGATGATCGGGCTCCTGATGCGCACGGTCTTCTTCATGCAGCGGAAGCTCGTTGACCTGCCGGCGGAGGATGTCCAGGCCGAGGTCTGCGGCGCGGTACAACGCATCTTCCTCACCCGGTAGGGGAGAGGAGAAGGGAGTCTGGGATGGCCAGGATCACACGGAAGATCGTGAAGATTGACGAGGAGAAGTGCAACGGCTGCGGCGCCTGCGTCACACCGTGCGCCGAGGGCGCCATCGAGCTGGCGGACGGCAAGGCGAGGGTCCTCAAGGAACAACTATGCGACGGTGCCGGCTTCTGCCTGGGCGTATGCCCCACCGGCGCCCTGCAGATCGAGGAGCGCGAGGCCGAGGCGTTCGACCCGCAGGCCGCCCACGAGCAGATGGCCGCCCGTGCCGAGCAGATCATCAACGAGCAGTGCTTTCGCTGCGGCAGCGACGAGCGTTCGGCCGTGCTCTTCCCCTGCCGCTACCAGGGCCGGAGCCAGTGGGTCTGCGTCCGCTGCCTGCCGCCGCTCATCCACGGCTAACCGCCGCAGCCAACAGGAAGGGGTATGACCATGAGGCAAGTTGCGTACATCATCAAGGGCACGGCGACACAGGAGCTGGTCGGTGGGTGTCTGCTCAACACCGTCGCCGCCGGCATCCATGGCCGCCACGTCACGGCCCTGCACTTCTGCGAAGACGGGGTCTACTTCCTGCTCCGCGGCACCGAGAGTGCCGCGAAGATTGAGCGGGCGATCCGCGAGCAGGGCGTGAAGGTGACGGTCTGCGAGTGCTCCCAGGAGGCCCGCGACATGACCGACAAGATGATTGATGGGGTCACGATCGGCCACTTCGCCGACTTCTACGAAGCCGCCGGCGAGGCCGATGTCGTGGCTATCTAGCTGGGACACCTGGCGGGGCGCTGGCCGCCGCCTCAAGACACCTCCCACGAAAGGGGTTAGGACCATGTTCTGCTATCAGTGTGAGCAAACAGCCAAGGGCACGGGGTGCACGCTGTCGGGGGTCTGCGGCAAGGATCCCGAGACCGCGGCGCTCCAGGACCTGCTGGTGTACGCCGCCAAGTGCATCTCGGCATTCGCCCACCGGGCGCGGCAGCTCGGCGCCAAGAACCATGCCGTAGACGTGTTCGTGACCGAGGCGCTGTTCAGCACGGTCACAAATGTGAACTTCGACCCGCAGCGCCTGCAGGAGCTGCTCCAGAAGGCTGCGGACATACGCGACCAGGCCATGCGCCTCTACGAGGATGCCTGCCAGAAGGCGGGCCAGCAGCCCGAGCAGTCCGAGGTGCTCGCCGCGGCCGCGGCGTGGCAGCCGGCGACCGATCTCGCCGGCCTCGTCCGGCAGGGCGAAGGCGTGGGCATCGAGACCTACCGCGCCCAGAACGGGCCGGACATTACCGGCTTGCAGTTCCTGCTCACCTTCGGCCTGAAGGGCACCGCGGCCTACGCGGACCACGCCCAGCTCCTCGGCCAGGAGGACGACGCCGTCTATGCGTACTTCCACGAAGCCCTGAGCTTCCTGGCAGACGGGCCGACGGATGTGGACGCCCTGGTCGGCGCCGCGCTCAAGTGCGGTGAGGTCAACCTGCGCGTCATGGAGCTGCTGGATGCCGCCAACACCGGCGCCTACGGCAACCCCGAGCCCACGCCGGTCCGCGTCACCCCGATCAGGGGCAAGGCGATCCTCGTGTCCGGGCATGACCTGAAGGACCTCGAGATGCTCCTGCAGCAGACTGAGGGGAAGGGGATCAACATCTATACCCACGGCGAGATGCTGCCCGCCCACGGCTACCCCGGTCTGAAGAAGTACGCCCACCTGGCGGGCAACTACGGCGGGGCGTGGCAGGACCAGCGCAGGGAATTCGACGAGTTCCCCGGCGCGATCCTGATGACGACCAACTGCATCCAGAAGCCCAAGGACGGCTACGCGGGCCGCATCTTCACCACCGGGCTGGTGGCCTGGCCCGGCGTGACGCACATCTCCGCGCCAGCGGACGGCAGCAAGGACTTTGCGCCGGTGATCGCGGCGGCCCTGGCCGCCCCGGGCTTCACCGAGGATGCTGAGGAGAAGACGATCGTGGTGGGCTTCGGCCACAACGCTGTCCTGGGCGTGGCCCCCGTGGTCATTGACGCGGTCAAGAGCGGCGCCATCCGCCACTTCTTCCTCATCGGTGGCTGTGACGGCGCCAAGCCGGGCCGGAACTACTACACCGAGTTCGCGCAGGCGGTGCCCGATGACTGCGTCATCCTGACCCTGGCCTGCGGCAAGTACCGCTTCAACAAGCTCGACTTCGGCGACATTGGCGGTGTGCCGCGGCTGCTGGACATCGGCCAGTGCAATGACGCCTACTCGGCCATCAAGATCGCAGTGGCGCTGGCCGAGGCCTTTGGGGTGGGCGTCAACGACCTGCCGCTATCGCTCATCCTGTCGTGGTACGAGCAGAAGGCGGTCTGCATCCTGCTGACACTGCTCCATCTGGGCATCCAGAACATACGGCTCGGCCCCAGCCTGCCGGCCTTCGTGACCCCGCCGGTGCTCAACGTCCTCGTGGACACCTTCGGCCTCAAGCCGATCAGCACGCCCGAGGAGGATCTCAAGGCGATCCTGGGGTAGGGGAGGGACGGCCAGCGGTCCACAAGGCGCCCTTGTCGGCAAGACAGGGGCGCCTTCGTTTGCAGTGTGCGAGGGCCGTGTTACGGGGAGCTGCGGGGAGGGGATTCTACCCCTTGACGTGGGATGTCGTTTGAGTCTATGCTTGTATAGACTTAGCTGCCAGCACCTAGACAGGGGTGGACCCGGTTTGCGGAGTGGCGCCCTCCCGGCTGGCACCCTTGCGTCTCATGCAGACCCATATAGAATCCGTGTTCGGCGCCGCTGACGATTCTCCTGCGACGAGGGCCCCATGGACCGCAAATACATGAACCTCGATGAGCTGAAGGACTTCCTGGGGGTCAATCACCAGACCGTCTACAACTTCCGCCGCCTCTGGGGCTTGCCGTACATCAAGATCGGCAGCGTGGTCCGCTACGACCGCGATGAAGTCATTGCCTGGATGGCCAGCCACAGCCATGTAGACAGCAGCGAGGCCGCAGCCGTGCCGGCGGCGGGGATCGGCTAGGCGAGTAGGGGAGAGGGCCGTCCGCGCAAGGAGAGATCTGCTTGGAGCCGTTTCGTGGCTTTACGGCGGGCACTTCGACCCCGGTGCCAGATCAGCTCTTCGATGAACTGCTGCCCCTGTTGGGCCTGGCGGAGCTGCGGGTGCTGCTCTTCCTCATCCGCTGCACCTTCGGTTCGCGGCGGCCGGAAGCGGAGATCTCCCTACGGCAGATGATGGAGGGCGTCACCGACGCCGAGGGCTATCCCCTGGCGCCGGGAGTGGGGATGAGCAAGGCCACGCTCTGCCGGGCGTTGGCGAGCCTGCGGCGGCGGCGCGTCATCATCGCCGAGCGCCAGCGCAGCGAAGATCAGGGCAATGAGCCCACCAGGTACCGCCTGAACATGGGTTTTTTTTAGGGCCAGTATCCCTTGTCTCATTATTGCGACAAGGGTTCGCGAGATGGCGCATCCGCGGGCTGTCACGCACTCAGGGGGCCCCATACCGCCCCTCCGGGAGATCGGCAGTTGGCCGGCAGCACACGATCCGACGACCGGAACTTCTTCTACGAGGGCTTCTCCACCCCCAACGGCACCTTCGTCCCTGACGACGTGTTCGACGTCCTCGCCCCCCGCCTCTCCGAAGCCGAACTCCGCGTTCTGCTCTACATCGTCCGGCGCACCTTCGGCTTCGGCAAGCACGCCGACGCCATCTCCCTCAAACAGCTCACCGAGGGCATCACTGCCCGCGACGGCCGAATCCTGGACCACGGCACCGGCATGAGCCGCAAGGGGGTCATCGGCGGCATCAAGGGCCTGCTGGGCAAGGGCATCATCAACGTGCACCGGCGCCTGGACGACCGCGGCGAGAACCAGATCAATGTCTACACCCTACGGTTCCGCGAGGGGGTAGTTACCGCGGGTAACCACGGTAGGTACCCCGCTACACTACCCCCGGTTACCACGGGTACCCCACAAGACTCAGTTCTACAAGAATCAGTCAGACAACAACAGGGGTCCGGCCAGCCGATGGGCGGCCCTCCTGCGCCTGCGCCGGGACAGCCCCCTGTTGTTGTTCCTCCCTATCGGGATCCGGCTTACGGCCGTCGCGACCTGTATGAGCAACTCAAGGACCTGGGCGTCCACCACCATACGGCCAGCAAGCTGCTGCGCGAGCATGACCATCTGGAGATCGAGCAGCTTATGGAGCATGTGTCCGAGCGCCTGCAGCAGGGCTGGACACCCCATGAGAGCGTCGCGGCCTGGCTGGTGGCGGCCGTCCGCGGTCGGTATCGGCTGCCAGCCCGGGAGGAAATGGCGCCTCTGGGCGCCCAGGACGACGAACGCCAGGCGCAGCGCCGGCTGCTGGCCGAGGAGGTCAGCGAACGGGAGCGCGAGCGGAGTGCCGAGGAGTTGCGCCGCCAGCGTGACGCGAAGCTGCAGACGCTGGGAATCGAACAAAATGTGGACAGAATATGGCAGGACGCGCAGGCGCGACTGCGCGAGCGCGACCAGTGGTCGCTGGCCATGGCGATGAGCTACTTGAAGAATATAGAAAACGGGTTGGCGGTGCTGCTGGTCCCTGGACATCTGCGGAACCGCCTGGTCGCCCGGCAGGCGGAGATCGAGGGGGCGCTGGCGGAAGTCACGGGGTCGCCCACCCGGCTCGTCCTGCACGAGATAGGCTGAATCGGGGCTGAGCCCCGGGGCCGCTCGGGACACCAAGACGCGCTCCTGGGGCTTCCTGGCGCAAATGGGTCCTTGCCTCCGGCAAGCAGGGCAGGCGCACACCCGCGGGGAAATGCCTGGTCGGCGGCTGTACGGGCCAAGGGGAAGCGGCCGCGCTGCCCCACAGACTGGATAGGGAGCAGACCATGATACGCATTGGTGTCATCGGGGCGGGCCACTGGGGCCCCAACTACGTCCGCAACTTCCGAGAGTTGGACGCAGCGCAGATGGTGGCCGTGGCCGACCCGCGCGCGGACGCCCGGGCGACGCTGCAGCAGCGCTTCGCCGACCTGAAGCTGTACGAGGACTACCGGGAGCTTCTGGCCGAGGGGGAGATTGACGGCGTCGTCGTGGCCACACCGGCCTCGACCCACCACGAGATCGGGATGGCTTGCCTGCAAGCAGGCAAGCACGTACTGATCGAGAAGCCCCTCGCGAACTCCGCGGCAGCGGCACTGGAGCTGGCCCAGTACCCCCTGGCCGACGGGCAGATCTTCATGGTCGGCCACATCTTCCGCTTCCATCCAGGGATCAACCGCGTGCGGGAGCTGATGTACGAGGGGACACTCGGGACGACCCGGTATCTGCACTGTGTCCGCACCAACCTGGGCCCGGTCCGCAAGGACGTGTCGGTCATCTGGGACCTGGCGCCCCATGACGTCTCCATCGCGCTGCACCTGTTCAACGGGATGCCGGCGCGCGTCTCGGCGACGATGGGCTACTACCTGCAGAACTCCCCCGGCGATGTCGCCTTCATCACGCTCACCTTCCCCGGCGGCGAGCTGGTCAACATCCATGTGAGCTGGGTGGACCCGCAGAAGCGGCGCGAGGTGGACGTCATCGGCACCAATGCGCTGGTGCGGTTCGATGACATGAATGTGGGGGAGACGGTGCGGATCGTCCAGCGGGCGCTGCTGGAAGTGCCCTCCTACTCCACCTTCGGTGAGTTCCAGCTTGTCACCCATGCCGGGGAGAGCGTCATCCCCTTCATCCCGCCCAAGGAGCCACTCAAGGAGCAGTGCATGGAGTTCCTCAAGTCCATCCAGACCAGGCAGCAGCCGCTCTCGGACGTGCGGGACGGCTACCGCATCTGCGCCATCCTTGAAGCGGCGGAGGCCTCGGCCAGGCAAGATGGCGCGCCGGTCAACATCGAGGCGGAGGTATAGCCGATGCGAGTCCCCTTCATGGATCTATCGCGCATGCACGACCCCCTGCTGCCGCAGCTCCGGCAGGCCATGGAGGAGGTCATCCGCCGGAATGCCTACATTCTCGGCGATGAAGTCACGCAGTTCGAGCAGGCCTTCGCGGAGTACTGCGAGGCGGAGCACTGCATCGGTCTGGACAACGGCAGCTCGGCGCTGGAACTGGCCCTGCGCGGCTGGGGGATTGGGGAGGGGGACGAGGTCATCACCGCCCCCAACTCGTTCATTGCCAGCGCTTCCGGCATCGCCTTCACGGGGGCGACGCCGGTCTTTGTGGACATTGACCCGGCAACGTACACCCTCGACACGGCGCAACTCGAGGCAGCCATTACGCCGCGGACGAAGGCCATCGTGCCCGTGCATCTGTACGGGCAGCCGGCCGACATGGACCCGATCATGGCCGTGGCCCGCAAGCACGGCCTGAAGGTACTCGAGGACTCGTGCCAGGCGCACGGCGCGCGCTACAAGGGGAAGCGCTGCGGCAGCCTCGGTCATGCCGCGGCCTTCAGCTTCTACCCGGCCAAGAACCTCGGCTGCTTCGGCGATGGCGGGGCGCTCACAACCAATGACGCCGAGCTGGCCGAGCGGGTCCGGATGCTGCGGAACTACGGCCAGCGTGTGAAGTACGAGCATGTGTTCCTGGCGTACAACCGCCGGCTGGACACACTGCAGGCGGCCGTTCTGGGGGTGAAGCTGCCGCATCTGGACGGCTGGAACTCCTCGCGCCGCCTGGCGGCGAAGCGGTACGCGAGCCTCCTGCGCGACAGCGTACAGACGCCGGCCGTGGCCGACTACGCCGAGCCCGTCTACCACCTGTACGTCGTGCGCTGCCCCAACCGCGACGCCGTGGCAGTGCAACTCAAGGAGGCAGGCATTGACACGGGCTTGCACTATCCCGTGCCGATCCACCTGCAGGAAGCCTACCGCTACCTGGGGCTGCAGGCCGGCGCCTTCCCCGAGGCCGAGCGGGCCTGCCGTGAGGTCCTGACGCTGCCGATGTTCCCGTACATGACTGACGAGGAGATCGAGGCAGTGGCCGCAGCGGTGAAGCAGGCCGTTGCCCAGGGCTGAGAGGGCGACCATGCGCAGGGCTGTTGCGCTCGCTATGGGGCTGTTGCTGGCTGGCTGGTGCGCCGGCGCGGACCTGCTGCCTAACCCTGACTTCGAGACCGTTGCCGGCGGCCAGCCGACAGGCTGGACCATCTCCACACCGGCCCTCGTCACGCTTCGCGACGACGGCGGGCACGCCGGGCAGCGCTATGTGCGTCTCGCCGATCCGGACGCCAAGACCGGCATCTCGGTAGAGAGCACCCGACTGCCCTGTCGGCCCGGGGGGGTCTATACGGCCTCTGCCTGGTGCCGCACCACCGACAAGTGTTCCCCCGGCCTGTACCTCAACTTCTATGATGACGTAGGCTTTCGGGTTCACCATCTGTACCAACGGGCCACCGGGCCGACACAGGGCTGGGTGCAGGTGCAAGCGCAGACCACCGCACCGGCTGACGCGACCACCGTCAGCGTCCTGCTATACGCCTACATCGGCGATGTGGGCGCGGTTGATGCCGATGACGTGACGCTGGCGGTGAGCGGCGGCGCCGCGCCCGGGAGCACCGGCATCCCCCCGGCGCCGATCGGCAAGAAGGAGGTCGTCAACTTGGAGTCGCGGCGTGAACTGTTCGTGGATGGGTACATGGTGGACAGTCTGTCGGGCAGCGCGGTGCGGCGCCTGCATCACCCGGAGCGTCGCGGGGTGGCGCTGCAACTGGACCAGCCCTGGGAGGGGCCGACCTCCGCTTACTTCGCGGTTGTGCCCGTGGATGGCAAGATCCGCATCTACTTCCGCGGCTCGGGGCAGGAGGGGACCCACGAGGTGACGTGCGTGGCCGAGAGCGAGGACGGGCTGAACTTCACCCGGCCGAAGCTGGGCCTGTACGAGTGGGCGGGCAACAAGGACAACAGCATCGTGTGGATGGGCGCCGGGACCCACAACTTTGCCCCCTTCCTGGACACCAACCCGCAGGCCCCGGCCGACCAGCGCTTCAAGGCCCTGGCCAGCGCCGGCCCGAACGCCTCGCTGGTCGCCTTCGTCTCGGCGGACGGCTATCGTTGGCGGAAGCTGCGCGAGGAGCCTGTCATCACCAAGGGCGCCTTCGACTCGCAGAACCTGGCCTTCTGGGACACGGAGCGCAAGCTCTATGTCGAGTACCACCGGGGCTTCCGCGACGGCGTGCGAGACATCATGACCTCCACCTCGCCGGACTTCATCACCTGGACCGAGCCGCAGTGGCTTGACTACGGCGAAGCGCCCAAGGAGCACCTGTATACCAACGCCATCACGCCGTACTTCCGCGCCCCGCACCTCCACCTGGGTTTCCCGAACCGCCTCATGGAGAGCCGGAAGAAGGTCGCGAGCCACCCCGGGCCGGGCGTGGACGACGCCCTGCTGATGAGCAGCCGGGACATGATCCACTTCGAGCGCTGGCGCGAGGCATTCATCTACCCGAGTCTCGACTGGGAGAACTGGACCGACCGCAACAACTACATCGCCTGGGGGCTTGTGCCCCTCAGTGAGCGCGAGATCGGCATCTACTCGACCGACCACTACCGACACCAGTCGGCCCGGCTGATGCTCAACACCATCCGCACCGATGGCTTCGCCTCCGTCTATGCCGACATGATCGGCGGGCAGATGCTGACCCGGCCGTTCACGTTCACCGGCAAGCGGCTGGAGATCAACTACGCCACCTCGGCCGCGGGCAGCCTGAAGTTCGCACTGTGCGACGACGCCGGGGAAGCCTATCCGGGCTTCGGCCTGGGTGACAGCGAGATCCTGTTCGGCAATGAACTGGCCCACACGGTGAGTTGGGCGCAGGGCAGCGATGTCAGCAGCCTGGCGGGCAAGACGGTGCGGCTGCGGGTGAACCTCAAGGACGCGGACCTGTTCTCGCTGCGCTTCACTGACTGAGCCACCTTCCCGGCCCTGACACGCCGGGACCGGCCTGGACAACAAGGGAGCCTTCATGACCGCCACGCTGGCGCCGATTGACTATGTCGTCCTGATCGTGTACATGGCCGCTTCGGTCTTGCTGGGCGTGTGGTTCGTCCGCGAGCAACGGACCGTCAAGGACTACTTCCTGGCCGGGCAGAGCATGAACTGGTTCGTGGTGGCCATCTCGGTCATCGCGGCCCTGTTCTCGGGCATCAGCTACCTGGGGGCCCCCACCGAAGTCTTCAACTATGACATGACCTACGCGGTCACCGTGCTGTCGTTCTTCGTCGCCACGCCCCTCATCATCCTGGTCTTCCTGCCGCGCTTCTACCGAGCGAACTTCTATAGTGCCTACGAGTATCTCGAGCGCCGCTTCGACTTGCAGGTGCGCACGTGGTCCTCGGCCATGTTCATCATCCGTGTCGTCTTCTACCTGGCCCTGGCGATCTACGCTCCCGCCCTGGCCCTGGCCAGCGTGACCGGCCTGCCCCTGTGGTTCTCGATTGCGGTCATCGGTATCCTGACGACGGTCTACACCACCCTCGGAGGCATGAAGGCCGTCATCTGGACCGATGTCATGCAGTTCTTCGTGCTCTTCGGCGGGCAGGTGGCCATCGGCTGGTTCGCGATGAGCCGCATCCCCGGCGGCCTGTCGGGGACATGGGACATCGCCGCCTCGGCTGGCAAGCTCAACTGGCTGAACTTCGACTGGAGCCTGACGGTCCGGGTGACGTTCTGGGGGGCGCTGATCGGCGGGCTGTTCAACAACCTGGTGCAGATGGGCACCGATCAGATCTCCGTGCAGCGCTACCTGACCGCCAAGAGCCGCGCCGAGGCCGGCAAGTCGCTGTGGTTCAAGCTCATCATCACCCTGCCGGTGGTTATCGTCTTCTACCTGATGGGCGCCATTCTGTACGCCTTCTATCAGACCTATCCCGACCGGCTGCCGGACCTGGCGCAGAAGGACCGCATCCTGCCGTACTTCGTGGTCAACGAGTTGCCGCACGGACTACCGGGGCTGCTGGTAGCCGCCATCTTCGCGGCCACGATGTCCACCGTCTCCTCGGGCATCAATGCCCTGAGTACCGCCAGCATCGTGGACTTCTACCAGCGGAACATGCAGCGCAACCCCGAGCCGGAGCGCCTGCTCCAGCTCTCCAAGTGGCTCACCCTGGTCTATGGCGTCCTCGCCACGGCGGTGGCCTTCCTGATGCCGCTGCTGGGCACGTTGATCGAGGCCACCAACAAGATCATGGGGATGCTCGGCGGTCCGCTGCTGGGGGTGTTCCTGCTGGGGATGCTGACCAAGCGGACCACCTCGCGCGGGGCCCTGCTCGGCGCCTTCTTCGGCTCGCTGCTGCTCGCCTTCGTTGTCTTCGAGACGAAGGTCTCCTTCCTGTGGTACGCCGCCATCGGCTGTGTCGCCACGTTTGTCCTGGGCTACCTGTTCAGCCTGGCGACGGGGCAGCCGGAGGCGGAGGAGGACGACGAGGTGGGGGAGGAGCCGGGCGGCTAGCCGCTCGCCGCAGAGCCAGACTGCCTGCCTGCCCGCCATGCCCCCCAGGCCAGCATCAGCAGGCTGATCCCCACGCACACGTACGGCAATAGCCACACCCCACGCACGTATGGCGTGACGAACGAGCGCAACGCCACTACCCCCGTGATCTGGCTGGCCTCGCTCGTTGGCACGAAGGTAACCTGCTCGCCCCCCGGCGCGATGATCTGCGAGACGCCCGAGGACGTCGGGCGCACCACACAGCGACTCACCTCCGCCGCTCGGGCCTGCGCGAGCCGGGCATGCTGCATCTGCTGGACTCGCCCCCAGTCGCGCGCATCGAACGTCGGCACCACCAGCAACTGCGCCCCGTGGCGGGTGAGGCTCAGCGCCGTGTCGGCGAAGTCCAGGTCATAGCAGATGCCGATGCCCACCGGGCCGGTCGGAGTGTCGAAGACCGGGTAGCCGGGGCCCGGCACGCCATCGGCGAAGAACTGGATCGGGTGGCGCTTGTGGTAGCGCCCGATGAGATGCCCCTCCGGCGACATGATCAGCGCGCTGTTGTAGTAGATGTCGCCATCGGTCTGACACATCGCCCGCCGCCGCAGCCAGTCGCACCGCACCCCCGCCGGCACGTGCGACTTGCAGCCGAAGGTGAGCGTCGTGTGCATTGTGCGCGTGAGACCCGCGAGCCGCCCCAGGGCCGCCGGGTCGTCCTCGACGTAGTCGGCCAGCGCCAACTCCGGCCAGACCACAAGCTGCGGCCGCGTCGGCGCATACTGCCGCGTGGTCGTCAGGAGCCATTCGAGGTCCTCCGTCTCGCTCTGCACCAGTAGCACCTTCACCGCCCGGTCGTAGGTCTCCACATGCCGCTGCAGACCCGTGACCCAGGCCAGACGGAACAGCAGCACAATGGCGGCGACCAGGCCCGCGGCGCCCAGCAGACCCCGCAGCCGCGCGTCGCGTCGGGGCCGCACGACGGCCCCCGCTACCGCCGCGCTGACCAGGACCGACAGGAAGGTCATGCCGTAGATGCCCACCAGCGGGTAAGTGGACTGGCTGCCCTGCGAGGCGACATAACAGCTCCCGATCTGCAGCCATGAGAAGCGGAGGTACCAGCCCTGGCAGCGCAGCCACTCCATGGCGACGAAGAGCACCGGAGTCAGCGCCACCAGGGCCAGCGGACAGAGGCGGGGGGCGAGAGCACGATAGGCCGCGCCGAACAGGGCCCAGGGCAGGGCGATCAGCACCGCGACCGCGATCGTCCCCGTGCCGAAGATGGCCCAGAGCCACCGCAATGACATGAGCGCAAAGACCCAGCCACAGGCCAGCGCCAGGTATGCCGCAGAGCGTACCGCGGCCGTGCGCCGCACCGCCAGCAGCAGCGGCACTAGCGCCAACGGCCCCAGGAGCCAACAGTCGAAGGGGTAGAAGAGGAGCGCGCACGCCGCGCCGGAGGCCACAGCCCACGGCAGGTTGCGCTTCAGGTCGGTTGCGACCGTGGCCGAGTACCGACGCATGGCTGCCCCCGTCCGAGATCAGTGCGCCAGTACAGATAACAGTTGCGCCCGCGGCAGGTTCCGCCGGCCGATCACCGCGCCGCCAGCTTGTCCCCGATGCGCCTGATCCGCTCCAGCGACGCCGCCGGCGGCGTCGTGTCCGCGAGGCTGAAGACGATCCCGCGGCCGTCGCCGACCGCGGCGATGGCGTCATCCACATGCGCCTCGAACTGCGCGTCCGTCATGCTCTCGGGCAGCACGCACACCGAGCATAGCCCGCCCCAGGTCGCCGGCCGCGTGCCGAAGTCGCGCCGATAGTCGGCCAGCGTCAGCTTCGTCATCGGCGCCGGGCAGACCGAGTCCGCCACATCCACGCCGCACTCGACGTAGAAACGATTGAGCTGCAGGTTCTCCCCGTCGGTGTGGGTGAGCAGCAGCTTGCCCGTCTCATGCAGCCTGTCCGCCGCGCGCTTGAGCCACGGCGCGAGGTGCTGCTCGAAGAAGGGGGGAGGGGTGACCATGAGGTCGTAGTTCGCGCCGTACAGCACGACTTCGGCGTCGCTCACCGCGCAGGCGGCGATGACCTGCTCCTGGAAGGGCGCCATGGCTTGCGCCGTGTCGGCGATCACGTCCGGATGGTCGTACAGGTCGAAGTACAGCCGGTCATAGGGCACCACTTCCTTGAGCAGGTGGTGCACGGGCGAGGCCGCCACCGTCGCCAGGGCCACGGCCACCCCTGCCTCGCCGATGTGCGTGCGGTGCTGCAGATAGCGCGACTGGTCCGCCTCGACCACGAGGTCCTCGAAGATCGCCGCCAGCACCGGGTAGTCAGCCACCGACTTGACCACCGGCTCCTGCACATGCTGCAGCGTGATCCCCGCCCGGCGCATCGCCTCATCGTAGCGCAGCACGGCCGACAGCTCCCCGCGCGGGTGGCGGTAGATCACGCGCGTGCGGTCGCCGTCACGCTGCACAATCCGCTGCGTCCGCCGGAAGCGCAGCAGGTAGGGCTGGTTCTTCACATGGTCCAGGCCGAGGGCGCGGTCGCAGGCCTCGTCCGGGTCGTCGGTGTCCATGAAGTTGGGGGTAACGGCGTGGAAGCCGACGCCAAGATCGGCGACGATGTCCAGCAGGGAAGCATCGCGCCACGGCGCCGGCAGCGTGCCGCAGTGGCGATGGGCGTTGTACCACAGGTCCAGCCGCGGCACCCAGGGCAGACGGTCTACCGGCTCGGCGCGCAGGGCCTTGAGGATACGCTCACGATGGGTCACGGGCCGCAGACCTCCGCTATCACCCGCAGGAAGTTGCCCCCCAGGATCTTCAGGATCGTCTCTTCATCGAAGCCCCGACCAATCAGCCCCTCGGTGAACTCCTCCAGCACGCCCACGTGCGCCGGGATGGGGATAGACCCCTCGGGCAGACCGTCATAGTCCGCCCCGAAGCCGATGTGGTCCGGCCCGACGAGGTTGACCACATGCTCGACCTGGTCCATGAGCCGGTCCAGAGTCGGGTCTTCGGGGTGGATGAACTTGCGGTAGAACGCTACACCCATGACGCCGCCGCGAGCCGCCAGCGCCTTGATCTGGTCGTCGGTCAGCCCGCGCCAGTGCGGGCACACCGCGAACACACAGCCATGGGAGAAGATGCAGGGCTTGGCCGACAGCTCCAGGGCCTCGTAGAAGGTGGCGTCATTGGCATGGGCGGTGTCCACGATAATGCCCAGGTCATTGCAGGCGGCGATCAGGTCGCGCCCGAAGCCTGTCAGACCCTTCATCTCGTGCCGGGCAGCTTCGCGGGCCGCGGCGTCGGTGTAGTCGAAGGGGCTCTTGTCCCCCTGCAGGGCGTGCTCGTGCTGGGCCTGGCCCTCGCCGTGGGTCAGGTTCGCCACGCGCAGCCCCAGCCGGTGCTGCAACGCCAGCACCCGCAGGCTCTGGTGCAGCGCCGAGCAGCTCTCGAGCTGACCGATGAACGCCACCTTGCCCTCGGTCTTGGCCCGGCGGATGTCGCCGGCAGTCAGGGCCAGCATGAAGTCATCGCGATAGGTCTCGACGTGCCAGTGGACGGCGTCCCACAGTTCGAGCGAGGCGGTCAGGTCGGTGGAGCCGACATAGCACATGAAGGCCGTCAGGTGCGCCTGCTTCAGGCGCGGCAGGTCCACATGGTAAGCGCGCCCCCCGTCGCGCCCGTCGGCCCAGGGCCCAAGGTCCATCAGGTCGCCATTGGCGCGCTTGAGCACGAGAGAGTCATTATGTCCGTCAATGATGATGGCGCGTTGGTGCAGTTCGTGGGCAGTCATGGCAACTCGCAGGAGAGGGTGTAATGGCGAACGGAGCGCAGTGCGGGCTTCCAGCCCGCCGGGATAGGACGGGGGAGGGTTCGTGGAGGAGGGGCAGAAGGCCTTCAAGGGAGGGACCGGCGCATGTTCCGAGAATCATAGTTATGTCAAAACCTGACGGGGAAACACGAGTGACACAGTCTCCGCCCCAGCCTCAGCCGCCCAGCCCCTCCAGTTGCTCCAAGAGCCCCACCATCGGCGGGTCGAGGTGCATCCCTCGGTCCCGCATCCCGCGCAGCATCTCGCGGCACTCCAGAAAACGGGCGACGGCCTGCTCCTCCTGGTTGGCCTCGTTGTGGAAGGCGGCCAGCTTGTAGAACGACACCGCTAGGTCGCGCTGCCATGCGGCGTTGCCCGGGTCGGCCGCCGCCAGCCGCTGGGCAATCGCTAGGTCGGCTTCATACTCCTCTAGGGCCCCGGACAGGTCCCCCTGCGCCACTCGCACGTCCCCCAGCTTGTTGTGGCTGACGGACAGGTC